>CAVJDT010000003.1:0-83852 GCA_963648435.1 Bacillota bacterium | reverse complement strand
TAAAGCATTATGACCATTTTGTTAATTTCTTAGTACAACAACTGTAAAAGAAGGGCCTTACTAATTTATTTATATTTTGGAATTCGTAATTATGATGCTTTACAAAAAGCTGATGATGATAAGAAAAAATTATATGAAATAAAGTTTTTAGGAAGCACTTTATTAATTGCTGGGGCAATTTGTTTGTTGTATTTTCAAAAAAATCAAAAGAATTTCATTGGTTCACCAGCTTAATGAACATAAAAGTTATACTTTAACTTAGGTATAACTTTTTTTCAGTGCTTATGTAAAAGAAGAAAAATTAAAATATGGTATAATAAGATGTTAATTACTAGTGAGTAGGATATGATTAACTATATAATTTTGGAGGTACAAGATGATTAATCGTTATACACGCTTAGAAATGAAAGAATTATGGTCAGATAAAACCAAGTTTGAGGCAATGCTTGAAGTTGAACTTGCATCAATTTATGCAAATGTCGAAAAAGGTTTAATAAAACAAGAAGAATATGAATTAATAAAAAATAAAGCCAAAGTTGATGTTGATCGTATTTTAGAAATAGAAAAAGAAACAAAACATGATGTTATTGCTTTTACGAAAGCTGTATGTGAAGATATGGGTATTGAAAAAAGATGGTTTCATTATGGATTAACTAGTACTGATGTAGTTGATACAGCTAATGCATTACTACTAAAAAAAGCCAATGATATTATTGAACGTGATATCAAGAAGTTTTTAAAAGTATTAAAAGATAAAGCTTTAACATATAAAAAAACTTTGTGTATTGGAAGAACTCATGGTCAACATGCGGAAGTAACAAGTTTTGGTTTAAAATGGTTATTATGGTATGATGAATTAAATCGCGATTATAATCGTTTTAAGGAAGAAAGAAAAAATGTTGAAACGGTTAAATTAAGTGGGGCAGTCGGTAATTATGCGGATGTTGATCCATTTGTGGAAAAAAGGGTTGCGGAAAGATTAGGCTTAAACCAAGCTACTATCGCCACACAAGTATTATCACGTGACCGTCATATTGGTTATATGAATAGTCTTGTCATGATTTCAAGTTTACTTGAAAAAATAGCAATGGAAGTTCGCCATCTTGCAAGAACTGAAATTGGGGAAGTTAGTGAAGCATTTAGTCTTAACCAAAAAGGTTCAAGCGCAATGCCTCATAAGAAAAACCCAATTGCATCAGAAAATATTTGTGGTTGTGCAAGATTAATGAAAGCCTATCTTGGGGTAACCTATGATGATAATCCATTATGGGATGAGCGTGATATTAGCCATTCATCAGCTGAACGCGTAGCCTTAAGTGATGCAACCACATTAATTGATTATATGCTTAACCGTTATGCTCATACTTTAGCTACCCTTCAAGTAAATGAAGAAAGAATGCTTGAAAATATTGAACTTACTAATGGGGTTGTTTATTCATCACGCCTTCTACTTAAAATGGTAGAAAAAGGAATGCTTAGAGATGAAGCATATGATCTTCTTCAAAATCTTGCCTTTAAGGCTTTACAAGATAAAAAGGCTTATATTGATGTTATTAAAACAAGTGAAATAATTAATGTTTTATCAATTAAAGAAATTGATGAAGCTTTTAATCCTATGCTTGCTTTAAAAAATATTGATGAAATTTATAGTAAAGTGCTTACCCCAAAATGTCGTACCCTTGTAGTACTTGGTAGTGGTTGGGGAGATGAAGGAAAAGGCAAAATCACTAATTATTTAAGTGAACAATCTGATTATGTGGTCCGTTTCCAAGGTGGTGACAATGCCGGTCATACGATTCAATTTAATGGTAAAACTTTTAAATTGCATTTAATTCCATCAGGAATTTTTGATGAAAAAATAAAGAATGTTTTAGGTAATGGCATGGTAATTAATCCTGAGGCATTAGTAGAAGAATTAAATACGATTAAACAAGAAGGCTTTGCATGTAATAATTTATTTATTAGTGACCGTGCTCATGTTATCTTTAACTATCATAAAGAACTTGATAGATGTAATGAAATGGCTCTTGCAAATCGCAAAATAGGAACAACCTTAAAAGGTATTGGTCCAGCTTATACTGACAAAGTTTCACGTCAAGGTTTAAGAATGGTTGATTTTGTTAGTGATGACTTTGCAAGATTATTTAGAGAAAATGCAACTGTAAAAAACGAAATAATTAAATCAATGGGAGGTAGTCCAATTGATATTGAAACAAGCCTTCAAAAGTATTTAGAAATAAGCAAAATTATTAAACCAATGGTTGTTGATACAATTGATTTAATTAATAAGGCATATGGTGAAAATAAGAAAATATTATTTGAAGGTGCTCAAGGCTCACTTCTTGATATTGATTTTGGTACATATCCATTTGTTACTTCATCTAACCCTTCAAGTGGTGGGGTATCAACAGGTACCGGAATTAGTCCAACTAAGATTGAAGAAGTACTTGCAATTGTTAAAGCCTATTCAACAAGAGTTGGTAGTGGAGCTTTCCCTACGGAGTTATTTGATGAACTTGGTAATTCAATTCGCGAAAAAGCTCATGAGTATGGGGCAACAACTAAACGACCTCGACGCATCGGCTGGTTAGATGGGGTTGCATTACGTTATAGCACTAATATTAATGGTTTTACAAGTATTTCTTTGATGCTACTTGATATTTTATCTGGTATTGAAAAAATAAAGATTTGTACAGCTTATGAATTAGATGGAAAGAAAATTTATACAATTCCAGCTAGTCTTAAAGATTATGAACGCTGCGTTCCAATTTATGAAGAATTTGAAGGATGGACGGAAGATATTAGTCATGTTACATCATTTGAAGAATTACCAGAAAATGCGAAAAAATATATTGAAGGTATTGAAAGAATAACTAAAGTACCAGTTAAAATTTTCTCAGTTGGTCCTGATAAAACACAAACCATTGTAAGAGAAGAAATATACTAAAAAATGGAGGTGAAAACGTGCAATATGCATTAATTAACGGAATTATTTTAAATGGCAAGAAAGATATGGAGCCACTTACAGGTTATTCAATTATTGTTGAAGATGGTAAAATCAAAGAAATTACAAATAAAAAGGTTGAAGGTATTAAAACCATTGATTTAAAAAACAAATATGTGATGCCTGGTTTAATTAATATGCATGTTCATTTACCAGGGTCTGGTATGCCTAAAGATACAGGAAGACAAAACAAAGAAAGTGTTAATAAATTATTAAGTAATCCTTTAACTAGGTATATTGTTTATAAACTTTGTGCCAAATTTGCAAAAATAGAATTAATGAGTGGAGTTACCACCATTAGAACTGTTGGAGGATTATCAAATATTGATTCAAAAATTAGAGATAATATTTTAAAAGGTAAATTAAAAGGTCCTAGAATATTATCATCGAATATGGCTCTTTCGGTGCCAGGTGGTCATATGGCAGGAATTCTTGCATATGAAGCAACCGATGTTGATAGTGCTATTAACTACATTAATAAGATTAGCGAGACTAAACCAGATTTAATTAAATTAATGATTACGGGGGGAGTCCTTGATGCGAAAAAGAAAGGTGAACCTGGAGAACTTAAGATGAGTCCAGAAATCATTAAAGCTTCTTGCCAAAAAGCCCATGAACTAGGCTATAAAGTTGCGGCACACGTGGAATCACCTGAAGGGGTAAAACTAGCCCTTGAAAATGGAGTTGATACTATTGAACATGGTGCGAAATTAAATGATGAATTAATTAACTTATTTAAAGAGCATAAAGCATCATTAATTACTACCATTTCCCCAGCTATTCCGCTTGCTAAATTTGACCAATCGATTACTAAAGCTACCGATTTAGTTAAATATAATGGCAATATTGTTTTTGAAGGAATTGTTTCAGCATCAGCTAGTGCGATTGCAAATGGCATTATGGTAGGTCTTGGCACTGATACCGCATGTCCATTTGTTACTCACTATGACACTTGGAGAGAACTTGCTTATTTTATAAAATATGTTAAAAATGATAATAAAGAAGCAATTTACCGGGCCACTTTAGGTAATGCGATAATTGCGGGGATTGATCATGAAACTGGTAGTATTGAACCTACTAAATCATGCGATTTACTTATTGTAAATGGTAATCCAGTTGAAGATATTAAAGTTTTAAGTAATCCTACTATGGTTATTTTTAAAGGTAAGATACTTAAAAAACCTAAAGTTAAGAAATATAGATATGTTGAAGAATTATTAAACAAAGAATTAATTAATTAAAAGATTAGGGAGAAAACAAATGAGAACAGTCGATATAATTACTAAAAAAAGAGATGGAGGAATTTTAACAAAAGTCGAAATTGATTTTATTATTTCGGGATATGTTAAAGGAGAAATTCCTGATTATCAAATTAGTTCACTATTGATGGCGATTTTCTTTAAAGGAATGAACCAAGAAGAACAATTTAATTTAACTAAAGCTATGCTTGAAAGTGGTGAACAAATTGATTTATCGAAAATTAAAGGGGTTAAAGTCGATAAACACTCAACAGGTGGAGTTGGTGATAAAACAAGTTTAGTCGTTGCCCCTCTTGCTGCAAGTTTTGGAATTAAGATGGCAAAGATGAGTGGAAGAGGACTTGGACATACTGGTGGTACTCTTGATAAACTTGAATCAATTCCTGGATTTAAAATTGAAGTATCATCAGAACATTTTATTAAACAAGTTAATGAAATTGGTCTTGCTATAATTGGCCAAAGCGCTAATATTACCCCTGCTGATAAAAAACTTTATGCCTTAAGGGATGTTACTGGTACCATTGAATCAGTTCCTTTAATCGCATCATCGATAATGTCTAAAAAATTGGCAAGTGGTGCTGACCATATTGTCCTTGATGTAAAGGTTGGAAAAGGTGCCTTCATGAAAGACCTTGATAGTGCTACTGTTTTAGCTGAAGCAATGGTTGCAATTGGTAAACAGGCATCACGTGATACAACTGCGACATTAACTGATATGTCACAACCTCTTGGATGTGCTGTTGGTAATACTATTGAAGTCATTGAAGCAATTGAAACCTTAAAAGGAAAAGGACCAAAAGATTTTACAGAACTTTGTATTGCTTTAACCGCGGAAATTCTTATGATTGCAAATCTTGCAAGAGATGAAAAAGAAGCAAGAATGATGGTAGAAGATGCCATTCATAATGGTAGTGGTCTTCTAAAACTTCGTGATATGATTATTTGGCAAGGTGGTAATCCTCATGTTATTGATGATTATTCATTATTTAAACAAGCAAATGAAGAAATTAATTTAGAATATTTAGAGGATATTGATGCTTATATTTCAGAAATTGATGCTTTAAAAATTGGTGAGGCCGCAATGCTACTTGGAGCAGGTCGTGCAACTAAAGAAGATGTCATTGATGAGGCGGTAGGGGTAAAAGTCTTAAAGAAAATTGGTGATAAAGTATCAAAAGGTGATGTCCTTGCTAAAATATACACTAATGGTAAAGGTACTAAAGCAGCCATAGATTTAATTTTAGATGCTTATGTATTATCAAGTGATGAAGTTAAACCCAATAATATAATATTAAAAGTAATAAGAGGAAAGTAATAAATGAAAAAAGTAATACAATTTACTCTTGTTTTGAGTCTAATTTGCCTTGTGCTAACATTTACAAGTTGTAAGAAAACTAATAATAAAGGTGTAGTAGAAATTACCTATGTTGCAAATGGTGGAAACATTGAAGTAACGACACATAACATTGAAGTAGGGATGATATCAGGACTTTATATGCCAACTCGTGATAATTACAAATTTCTAGGTTGGTTTAAACAAGAAGATTTTTCAGGTGAAGCCTATTTTAATTATGAAGCAACAAAAACTGAAAAAGTTACTTTATATGCCAAATGGGAAATTATCATTGATTATGATAAAGTAGCAAATACAAAAGATGCCATCAATGCACTAATTAAAATAATATCACTTGAAGATGAAGAACAAATTATTTATGCAAGAACACTATATGATGAATTAAACATTGATGAAAAAAGTTTAATAACTAACTATTCATATCTTGGAAATGCAGAATTATATCTTTCTTCCTTAAAACAAACAGAAAGATACAAAAAAGAAGCCCAAACAGTAGTTGATTTAATTGATAAAATTGGTGAAACAATTGATGAAAATGAAGAAGAAAACATCAATAATGCGAAAGCCGCATATGATGCATTAGCTAAAGCCTCAAGACCATATGTAACTAATTATGACAAACTAACAGATAGTATGAAAAAATTAGAATCATACATATTAAATCAAAGGTATAGTGATGCTAAAGCAATGAATGTAATGATTGCGAAAATTCCAAGTATTGTTTCATATTCTGATAAAACTTATATTTATGAAGTAAAGGATGCATATGATAATTTAAGACTCGATGCAAAAAAATATGTTAATCTTTATTATAAACTAGAAAATGCTCTTCAAGCAATTGATGATATTGAAAAAAGCCCTAATCAAATTACCTATGTTTTAGGTAGTAGTATTTACACATCCCGTGAAGAATTATTTATTGCTTTTATGAGTGATTATTACTACTTTATTAATGCTAATTTTGGCAGTGTTACTCTTGAAACAAGAAACATTAAAACTTGTCAAGACTTTTTAGATTATGCAAGTGATTATAATGCGGGGCGAGGTCAAATGCGAGCTATTGGTGATGAGTTCGCTGAGTACTATTTAACACGTGATATTAATGGTATTATGGAAAATCAGTCGGCTAGTACTTTTATTGGATATTGTCTTGAAAATAATAAACATCGTGATTTTATTGATTTTTTAAGTCGTTTTTTTGCTTATTGGCGTATTGATGAAGGCTATGCAAAAAAAGACAATTATGGAGCGGATTTATATGCTGAGGCTTGGGCTGCACTTGTTGATACTTGTAAATTCTTCTATTATACAGTTGATACTTGCTATGTTAAAACTGACCGAATGAAAGATTGTTACAATTTTACTTCATCAGTTGTTTATGGTGAACTTCCAACTTTATTAAAAGGAGAAGTAATTCTTCCAACTAGCCTTAAACTAAGAGGATATTCGTTTATTGGTTGGTATGATAATCCTAATTATGAGGGTGAACCAGTTAAATCGGTAAAACCAGGTCAAAAAGTAATTTTATATGCCAAATGGGCAAAAGATGAGATTCAACAAAGTATTGATAATGCATCTAAAGTAGAAGTATATATTTATAATTTAACTACTGAAAAGGCTAATATCACATCAACTACCATAGGTTATGTTAGAACAATGTATGATAATTTAACTGAATATGGAAAGACTTTAGTAAGTAATTATGATGAATTAGTAGAAATGGAAAATTCAAGTACCATCCAAACGCTTTTAAGTTATTATCAACATATTAGTACTAAATACTATCTTAAAAAAGAACTCTAACTTTTAGAGTTTTTTCTTGATGTTTGTATAAAAATATTATTTCGTAAAAACAATATAATGATAGATGTTCTAACGCTATTTATAAGTAAAAAAAATGAAAATATTGTATAATTGTTAATGAAAAAAGGTGATTATATGAAATACATTGACAAAATTGAAAATTATAACCCTAAACTTGATTTAAAGGAAACAGAAATTGCAATTAAATTTGTGAAAGATACTTTTGAAAAAGAACTTGCTAAAGGTTTAAATTTAATGAGAGTTTCCGCCCCTTTATTTGTGCTTGCTCAAAGTGGGTTAAATGATTACTTAAACGGCTATGAGCGAGTTGTAAATTTTGATGTTAAAACCATAAATGAAAAAGTTGAAATTGTTCAGTCTCTTGCAAAGTGGAAACGAAATGCATTAAAAAAATATAATATGAAACCAGGATTTGGTATTTATACGGATATGAATGCAATTAGAAAAGATGAAGATCTTGATGCCATTCATTCCATTTATGTTGACCAGTGGGACTGGGAAAAAATTATTGATGATGGTGACCGTAATCTTGAGTATCTTTTTCAAACGGTTAGAACCATTTATGAGGTAATTAAAAAAGTTAATACTTTAGTAAAAAATAAGTTTTTAACGCTTACCACAAATCTTCCATCTGATATTAAGTTTATAAGTACAACCGAACTTCTTGATAAATATCCTAATTTAACAACTAAAGAAAGAGAAGATGAAGTTGTTAAGGAATATAAAGCCGTTTTTCTTTATCGAATTGGATGGCCTCTTGCAAATGGTAAATCCCATGATGGGAGAGCTGCCGATTATGATGATTGGAATTTAAATGGGGATATTCTTGTTTGGAATGAGGTTATTCAATGTGCATTTGAACTTTCATCAATGGGAATAAGAGTAGATGATACTAGTTTAGTAAAACAATTAGCTGAAAAAAAGGAAATGGAAAAATTAAAAAATGAGTATTGTCAAAACATTATTAATAAAGTTTTACCCCTTACTATTGGTGGGGGAATTGGCCAATCTAGACTTTGTATGTTTATGTTACAAAAAGCTCATATTGGTGAAGTTCAAGTTTCGGTTTGGCCCAAAGAAATAATTGATGAGCTTAATCACAAAAATATTAAATTATTATAGGAGGAAACTTATGAGAGCTGCAGGAATATTATTACCAATTAGTAGTTTACCAGGAAAATATGGAATTGGCACATTAGGTGAAGAAGCCTATGCGTTTATTGATTTTTTAAGTGATGCCAAACAAACCTATTGGCAAATATTACCACTTGGACCAACCACATATGGAGATTCCCCATATCAAACCTATAGTACGTTTGCTGGTAGTGGCTTATACTTAGATTTGGAATATTTATACTTAGAAAAATTAATAACTAAAAAAGATTTAGAGTTTCAACAAACAACGATTGATTTTGTCAATTATGATAATTTAAAAGTTTCAAGAATGAATTTATATAAAAAAGCTTCCTTAAAATTCTTTAAAAATCCACCTCAAAAATATGATGAATTCATTGAAAGAGAAAGTGAATGGGTAATTGGCTATGCCAAGTTTAGGGCCTTAAAAACATATTTTCATGAAAAAAGTTTTAATGAATGGCCAAGTGATGTAATTAAAGGAAATATAAGTGAAGAAATAAATAATAACATCAAAGATGATGTAAATCTTCATTTATTCATTCAATATATGTTTTATACAAACTATGAAAAACTTAAGAATTATGCACATCAAAAAGGTATTCAAATAATTGGTGATTTACCAATTTATGTAGCTTATGATAGTAGTGATGTGTGGCAAAATCCTGAGGAATTTCAATTAGATGAAAATTTAAAACCAACAATGGTAGCAGGATGTCCACCTGATAGTTTTTGTAAAGACGGTCAACTTTGGGGTAATCCACTTTATAATTATCAAGAAATGAAAAAGAATAATTATAAATGGTGGATGCGGCGTTTAAATCATTGTTTAAAAATGTTTGATGTATTAAGGATTGATCATTTTAGAGGATTTGAGGCTTATTTTGCGATTCCTTCAACTGATAAAACTGCGAAAAACGGACACTGGGAAAAAGGCCCAAATTTTGATATTTTCGCTGAACTTTTTAAAGAACACAAACACCTTAAGATGATTATGGAAGATTTAGGTTATCTCACCCCTGAGGTTTATCGCCTGCTTAATCGCACTGGTTTTCCGGGAATGAGAGTTTTGGAGTTTGCTTTTGATGGTAGAAAAGACAATAATTATTTACCACATAATTATGTTGAAAAGACGGTTGTTTATACTGGTACTCACGATAACCTTCCCCTTGTTGGTTGGGTTAAAACCTTAAGTATTGACCAAATTGATCAAATTATCACTTATTTTAATTTAGAAGATGAAGATGAAATTCCAATTGCTTTAGTTGAAGCTGCTTTAAGTAGTATTGCTTCTACGGCAATTATTCCTCTTCAAGATTATTTAGGTTTAGATGAATCATCAAGAATTAATACCCCATCAACCGTTGGATGTAACTGGAAATGGCGCGTAAAAAAGGAATTACTGACATTTGAAGTAATTGAAAAAATCAAAAAATTAACAGAAAAGTATTTTAGATAGGTGAAAAATGGTAAAGACTATACTTATAATTGTAGGAATTGCTCTTTTAGCATTAATTTTAATATTATTTGTAGGTGCAATCATTGTTTTTAGATATTGCTATAAACGTTTCCCTGATGATAAAATTGATGATTATGATGAAAAAATAAGAATAAGAGATCCTGAATGCATTGAAGTAAGAGATATGTTAAGGAGTATGCCTCATGAAACACTTAGCATAACAGGATGTGATGGACTTAAAGTAACTGGTTATTTTTATAAACGTAAACAAAATAATACTAAACTTGTGATTCTTAGTCATGGCTGGCAAGGCCAAGCATTAAGGGATTGTGTTTTATATTCCAGATTTTATTTTGAACGTGATGATTTTGATATATTAGTAGTTACCCATAGGGGTCATTACCCAAGTGAAGGAAGTAACATTGGATTTGGAGCTTTAGATGGACATAATCTTAAATTATGGGTTGATGAAGTTAATAGAAGATGGCCTCATCAATATGATATTTACCTTCATGGTGTATCCATGGGGGCAAACGCAGTTATGATGGCACCAAAATATGGACTTGATGAATCGGTAAAAGGAATTATTGAAGATTGTGGCTTTACAAGTGGTTATGAACAAATGTGTCATGTTTGTAAAACTAATTTTCATATTCCTGGTTTTGTTTTAATTCCGATTGTTAGACTATATGTAAAACTAATTGTCAAATATGATTGCAAAAGGGAAAATACAATAGAGGCTTTAACCCATACAAAAATACCTATTTTATTTATTCATGGTGATAGCGATAATTATGTACCTACTTGGATGACCCTTAAAAATTATGAATCATATGATGGGCCAAAGGAATTAATGATTGTAAAAGGAGCTGCCCATGCGAAAAGTTATCGTACTGATCGTGATGCATATGTCAATAAAGTGATTGATTTTTGTTATAAATATGAATCAAAAAATAAATAAGTAGTTAACTTACCTCTTAATATTGTTTAATTGTAGCATTTTTTGTCATTTTATGGTACAATATAACGAGGAGTTGATATCAATGAAACATTGCTTCATAATAAATCCTTTTGCGGGGAGACATGATTCCACTAAAAATTTAGAAGAAAAACTGGAAAAAATATTTGAAAAAAGAAATGATACTTACGAAATTTATGTAACTACGGGTCCTAATGATGCGACTATGGAAATAAAAAGGCGCTCGATTGCAAATGAAACAAAAGAAAAACCAGAAGATATTACTTTTTACATTTGTGGTGGCGATGGAACTTGTTTTGAAGCAGTTAATGGAATCGTTGGATATCCTCATTCTCGTATGACCATTGTACCAGTTGGTTCTTGTAATGATTTTTTAAAAAGTTATCCTGAGCATGACTTTTTTAATATTGAAAATTTAATAGATGGTGAAGAAAAGACAATAGATGTTTTAAAAGTTAATGACCGTTACTCACTAAATGTTGCTAACATTGGTTATGATGCTAAGGTTAATTATGATTGTGTTCGTTTTAGATATAAATATAAAACAGTTAAACAATCCTATAATCATGCGATAATTAGAAATGTTTTAAGACCACTTGGTGATATGGTTAAAATAACAATTGATAATGATGAGATTTTATTTCATAAAAAAGCATTATTGATTGTTGTGGCTAATGGCCAGTATTATGGCGGTGGTTTTAGGTGTGCACCTTATGCTTTATGTGATGATGGACTACTTGATATTGTGGTCGTAAAAAAAGTTAGTATTTTAACATTTGCTAGACTTATTAAATACTATAAGGCTGGTGAGCATCTTGATAATCCTAAATTTAAAAAGTTTATTACTTATGGAAAAAGTTCAAAAGTTACAATTGAAAGTGATGATTTGCTTTGCTTGTGCTTAGACGGTGAAACTTTCCATATGAATAAAATCGAAATTGAAAGTATCCCTAATGCAATAAGGTTTGTATTTCCGAAAGGAACAAAATAAAATATAGTTTCAAGTTATGCTCTTTTGATATAAAAGATGGCATAATAATGATATAAAAAATAATTACATGGTTAAAGTAAAAGTTAGAATATTTAATTTTTTTTGATGTAATAGCTATGAATATGGTTGTTTGTGAAACCACAATTAGTTCAATCATATTCTTCGTCTTTTGGAGATATTTTAGTGTATATTTCAATGCTTTTATCAAGTATCTCCCTTGATTTTTTAGTAGTTGTGGTATACAATCATAACTAGTCATAAATCTTCTTTTTGGTATTTTTGAGCAAATTTATTATATAAGAAAAGCTTTATGATGTAAAGAAAAAGCCATATCTTCATAGGTATGGTTTTTTCACGTAAAAGCCTTATAGAACAACCCTAATTTGGTGTTTTTTTTGCATTATTTTAAAAGATTTCTCATATAATTTGTTGAGGTAATGATATGAGAAAAATAAAATTTATTATTAAAAATATGATATTTGGATTAGTTGTTGTTGGCTTATTATTTATAAAAAATATAAAACATATAAAAGCAGATGAAGAACTTGTTAAATATGCCAAAAGTGCTATTTTAGTAGAAGTAGAAACAGGTACGGTTTTATATGAATATAATGCTCATGAAAGATATGAACCAGCTAGTATGACTAAAATAATGACTATGAAACTAGTGTTAGATGCCATAGCTTCTAAAAGAATTGAAAAAAATCAAATGTTATCAACTAGTGAAAATGCCAAAAGTAAAGGTGGTACCCAGATATTTTTAGAAGTTGGCGAAAAAATGAAGGTTGAAGACTTATTTAAAGCCATGGTTATTGCATCTGCAAACGATGCCGCAACATCTCTTTCGGAAGGAATAAGTGGAAGTGAAGAGTTTTTTGTGGCTCAAATGAATGATGAAGTAAAAAAATTAGGACTTAAAAATACCCATTTTAGTAATGTTACCGGTCTTCCTACAAATAATCATTATAGTTCAAGTTATGATATGGCCATGATTGCTCGTAATCTATTAATTAAATATGAAGATGAAATTATTCCATATACTAGTAAATATGAAGATTATGTAAGAGAAGATACTGATAAACCTTTTTGGCTTGTTAATACCAATAAACTCATTAAACATGCCGAAGGAGTTGATGGTTTAAAGACTGGATGGACCGAAAGTGCAGGTTACTGTTTGACTTGTACCAAGAAAAAAGACGGTATGCGTTTAATTTCAGTAGTGATGAATGTTGATACGGTGCCTCACCGTAGTGAAGATACTTTAGCACTTTTAAATTATGGGTTTGCAACATATGAGAAAATGGTTATTGTTCCTAAAAATACAGAAGTAAAAAAGGATAAGAATATATTACTTGACCCTTCAACTTATAATATTATTACAAGTAATAGTGTTGTTAAAGTTATAAAGAAAAATACTAAACTAAATAATCCAAGAATTGAAATTGAATATGATATTGAAAAAATTAATAATTTAAATCAATATAACATTGGTAAATTGAAAGTATATGTTGATGATAAATTAATAGGTGAAGTACCATTAGAACTAGAAAAAAAGCCAAAGAAAAATTCCTTTATTAATGTCTTAAGGTTAATAATTAAACAAATTTTTTGATTTTATTTTAATTTTAAGTTAAATGTAACAAACTAATTGATAAAGTTGGTTTGTTTTTTTATTTTTTATGTTATTTGACAAAGTATGATGGTTCGAATTATGTCATAAAATAATAGATTAAATAATTGTTATTGAATCTTGGTATATTGTTTGGTACAATATTTAAGGGGGTGTAAAAATGGCATTAAATATGCAAATGGCAATTAGAAAAAATCGCTTATTCATTAGACTAAATGGTGAACTTGATCAATCAGTAACCGAAAATTTAAAGATTCGGGTAAGTGAAATTATCGATAAATATATGATTAAACATTTAATTATCAATTTTGAGAAAGTAACTTTTATGGATAGTAGTGGAATTGGGTTTATTATTGGTCGATTTTCACAAATTAGAAAAAGAAATGGAAAAATTGTAATTTGTTCAATGAATGAAATAATAAGTAGGATTGTGGCTTTGTCAGGCCTTAAAAAAATTTGTATAATTGCTTCAAACGAACAAGAAGCGGAAAATTATTTGGAGGTAGCATAATGTATAATGAATTAAAAACAAGCTTTTTAGCACGTAATGAAAATGTTTTACTTGCTAGAACCATTACCACGGCTTTTTTGGTTGAATTAAATTTACCAATTAGCACAGTTAATGAAATTAAAACAATTGTATCAGAAGCTGTAACTAATGCGATTGTTCACGGATATTTGAATGATAGTTCAAAAAAAGTAGAATTAAATCTTCGCTTTGATTTAGAAAATATTTATATTGAAGTAGTTGACTATGGAATTGGCATAAAAGATATTGAAAAAGCAAAAGAACCATTATTTAGTACAAAAATAGATGAAGAAAGGGCAGGCCTTGGCTTTACAATAATGGAAGTATTCACTGATAAACTAGATGTTACATCACGTGTTAATGAGGGCACTAAGGTATTAATGGTAAAAAAATATCATGAACAAGGTGAATACTAGTCAATATGAGTTTTTAGTTGAATCTAATCAACGTTTAGTTTATAAAATCGCTAGGCGTTTTAAGGTAAGTCCATTTGATTATGATGATTTAGTACAAGCTGGAATGATGGGACTATTTAACGCGGCGAAAAAGTATGATGTTACGAAAGGAGCGAAGTTTTCAACTTATGCTACTTACTATATTATTGGGGCTATCAAAGATGAACTTGAGAAACGCAGTTTAATTAAAACTAGTAAATACTATAAAAATTTAACTTCATCAAAAGAAAAAACAATTGATCAAACTGATAGTTTAGTTGCGAAAGAATATTATCAAGTAGAACTAAAAGAAGATATGAATGATATAGAGGGAAATTATTTAAATTTAGATGCGTTTAATTTTACAGCTATGGAAAAAGAACTATTAAAACTTCGTTTAGAAAACAGGTATAGTCAAGTTGAAATAGCAAAGGAACTTTCCATAAGTCAAAGCAAAGTTAGTAGAATGCTTAAAGAAATGCGTGAAAAAATTGCGATTACTAAATAATACAGCATATGTGTTGATTTATTTATATAATTATGTATAATATATGTGTATATATTCATATGTGAGGTGTAACATGAATAAAAACACACTAAATGAAAATGATATTTATGAATTATCAGAGTTTTATAAGAATTTATCTGATTTTTCACGAGTAAAAATTATTACATCATTATTAAAAGGGGAAAAATGTGTACAAGATATTGCAAAAGATGTTGACATGAGCCAAACGGCTGTTTCATATCAATTACGAATATTACGTCATGCTCGACTTGTTAAAACAAGAAGAGATGGCAAGATGATATTTTATTCAATTGTTGATGAACATGTTTTACAAATACTAGAAATTACTATTGAACATTTAGAACATTTATAGGAGTAAGTTATGCAGTATACATTTAAAGTTAAAGAACTTAAATGCCCGGATTGTGCAAAAATATTAGCCACAAACTTGCAAAAAATCGAGTATATTAAAGAAGTAAATATTAATTATGACCGTAAAAAAGTATCAATTGAAGGCCGTAGAAATTTAACAGAAGATGAAGTTAAGATGATTTTAGCAACAGTTATAAACTTAAGTAAATGCCCGTTTCATCAAAATGGTAAAGTTGTAACTTCCAAAAAAGCAAAGCATCATGAGCATGAACATTGTGATCACGACCATGAACATTGTGACCACGATCATGAACATGACCATGGGCATTGTGACTGCTGTGAACATGATCACGACCATGACCATGAACACATAAATTCTAAAAATAAAGAGCTAGGACCAAATATGGCGGTTGATGAGTATATGTTTGAAAACATTGACTGTCCTAATTGTGCCTTAAAAGTTGAAAGAGCTTTAAATAAATGTAATGATATTATTGATGCTAAAGTTAACTTTGTTAATAAAAAAATTATTATTACCCACCGTAATAATGTTGAAGTATATGAAACGGTATGTAAGGAAGTTAAAAAAATTGAAAGTGAAGCTATTGTTTTAAAGAATAAGACAGAAAAATCAAAAAAATCTAAAGTAAGTTTTATCTTATTTATTATATCAGTTACACTTTTTGTGGCATCTTCATTATACTGGATTATTGGTAAAGATGAAAGTTTCTATATGTATATTATATTTGGGGTTATTTATTTCTTAATTGGATATAAAGTACTATATGAATCATTCAAAAATATTATTCATGGACAAATATTTGATGAAAACTTTCTAATGTTAATCGCCTCAGTTGGAGCATTTATTAACAAAGAACCAATTGAAGCGATTATGGTTATTCTTTTATATCGTATTGGTGAAAAAATTCAATCTCGTGCCATTGATAAATCTACAAAATCAATTCAAGGTCTTATGGAATTAAAAGTTGATAAGGCAACTCTTGAAAATGGTGATGTAGTAGAACTTAAAGATGTTCATATTGGTGATATCATTGTTGTTAAGGTTGGAGAAAAAATCCCTCTTGATGGGGTTATAATTGATGGTAGTACCAGTCTTGATACTAAGTGTTTGACTGGTGAATCTTTGCCTAGTGAAATTAATATTGGTGATGAAGTATTATCAGGTTGTATTAATTTAACTAAAGTAATTAAAATTAGAGTTACAACTGTTGAAAGTGATTCCACAATTAGTAAGGTGGTTAAATTAATTGATGAAGCAAGTAATAAAAAATCAAAAACTGAAAAGTTTATTACAAAATTTGCAAGAGTCTATACTCCAATTATTCTTGCATCAGCTGTTGTTACAGGCCTTGTAATGAAATTTGCCTTAGGTATTTCTAATGCGGAAACAATTAATACGGTTTTAGTTTTCTTAACTGTATCTTGTCCTTGTGCCCTTGTAATTTCAGTTCCTCTTGGTTTCTTTAGTGGGATTGGCCGAGCTTCAAGTGATGGTATTTTAGTTAAAGGTGGAAATTATTTAGAATATTTAAGCAAAACAAAAGCATTTGTTTTTGATAAAACTGGAACATTATCTGAGGGTAACTTTGTGGTTGATGAAATTAATGTATTTGATGGTTATACTTATGATGAATTATTAGAGTTAACCGCAACCATTGAATCATTTTCAAATCACCCAATCGCAAAATCCATTGTATCGGCATATCATGGGGATATTAATCAAGATAGAGTTTCAAATCTTCAAGAACTTGCGGGGTTCGGTTTATCTGCAAATTTTGAAAACAAGAAGGTTTTAATTGGTAATGAACGTTTAATGAAAGAAAACAATATTGACTATGTTTTAGAAACATGTCCTGGATCGGTTGTTTATATTGCGATTGATGGAAAATTTGTTGGTAGTATTGTTGTCATTGATGAACTAAAACCCCGAGCTAAAGAAACTATTGAATATTTACGCTCTCAAAATATTACTACTACGATATTAAGTGGCGATAGTGAAAAAATTGTTAGTAGCGTTAAAAAGAAATTAGGGGTTGATGAAGCTTATGCTAAGTTATTACCAAATGAAAAACTTGATGTTTTAAGTGAAAAATTAAAAAATAATAAATCAATTGTTTATGTTGGTGATGGGATTAATGATACTCCAAGCTTAAAAATGGCAACGGTTGGAATTGCAATGGGGGCTAAAGGTAGTGATATTGCGAAAACCGCAGCAGATGTTGTTATTATGAATGATGATATTGGTAAGATAATTGATGCTATTGCTATTTCTAAAAAAACCATGAGAATTATTTATGAAAATATAATTGTGGCTATATTAGTTAAAGTAGGAGTGCTTGTTTTAAGTACCTTCCAACTCCTTGGTTCATATGGTATGTTAATTGGAGTATTATCAGATGTAGGTTTATGTTTGCTTGCAATCTTAAATACCCTTCGAATTATTAAAAAAGCAAAAAAGTATTAGGGTTTCCTAATGCTTTTTTTGAACATTTGCAAATCAAAAGTGGTATAATAGTTTAGAATTTATGGAGGTATTATATGCAATTATTTATTGTAGTATTAACAGAAGATGTTTATGTGTCTTCAATATTAAAGAAGTTTTCTGACAATAATTATCATGGAACTGTGCTTTCAACTAGAAGTATTAGGCATGCATTAATGGATTCAATAGAACCTGAACCTTATTTTGGTGGTCTTACTAAAGTTGTTGAAGGCAAAGAAGTTGCCCGTCCAATGATTTTTGTGGTTGTAAAGAAAGATGAAGAAATTAAAAAATTAAGTGAACTTGTCAAAGAAGTAGTAGGAGGAATTAAAGGTAAAGGATTTATGTATTCATTACCGATAAGTTATTTGGAAGGACTTGACGAATAATGACCTCAGCGTATATATTATTAGGAATAGGTATTGCTTTAGTTGCAGGACTTATTTCCAATCGACTTATAAAGTTAGTTCATTTACCTAATGTTACAGCTTATTTGATTGTTGGTATTTTATTAGGACCTTATTTATTTAGTTTATTTAATTCCAAACTTGATGGAGTCATTAATAAAGAAATGGTTTCGGCTTTTGGAATTATTGTTGATTTAGCTTTAGGTTTTATTGCTTTTTCGATTGGTAGTGAATTTAAACTATCAAGTATTAAAAAGATTGGTAAAGGGGTTATTACAATTACAATCATGCAATCGTGTATGGCTTTAGTGGCTGTTGATGTATTTTTAGTAATTACTTGTTTAATTGTTGGAAATTTAGAAGCTAATTTACCATTAATTTTAACTCTTGGTGCTATCGCTACCGCCACGGCTCCTGCCGCAACCTTAATGGTTGTTAAACAATATAAAGCAAGAGGTCCTGTTACGGATATTTTGTTACCAGTAGTTGCCTTTGATGATGCAATTGGCTTAATCTTATTTTCTATTTCTTTTTCTGTAGCTCAAGTTCTAGCAAAACAATATGCGGGGGTGGATGGTGCGACCATCAGTATTAAAAATATTCTTTTAATGCCACTTTGTGAGATTTTTTTGTCACTTGCAATTGGGGCAACCCTTGGTTTTATTTTAACTTTTGCGATGAAATTTTTTAAATCTCGAGCTAATCGTTTAATTTGCATGCTTGCATCAGTAATTTTAGGAGTAGGACTCTGTGAATTATTCGCAGAAAAATTCAATATGGAACTATCATCATTACTTACTTGTATGATGATTGGTGCAATTTTCTGTAATATGGAAAGAGATGCTATAAACATTTTAGATGGTATTGAACGTTGGACTCCGGCTTTATTTATGTTATTCTTTATTTTATCTGGAGCTGAACTAGATTTTAGTGTTATGGGAAGTTGGACAGTTATTGGTATTTGTGCTGTTTATTTACTTGCTAGATCACTTGGTAAATATTTTGGGGCAAGACTTGGTTGTACGATGGCACATACTGGAGGAACTGTCAAAAAATATTTAGGTTTAACTTTGCTTCCTCAAGCAGGGGTGGCAATTGGTATGGCCCGAAGTTCATCAAGTACATTTAGAAGTTTTGCAACGGAAAGCTTAAAAGTGGTTAATGAAAGTGGTTATAATTATTTAGCTAATATGGCTTCGACCATTACGGCGGTTGTCCTTTGTGCAACATTGTTTTATGAATTAATTGGACCAGTTATTACTAAAATTGCTTTAACTAAAGCTGGTGAAATTCAAACTGTTAAATAAAAAAAATATGTCTTTAAGGTAATTTTGCTTTAAAGGCTTTTTTCACAAATTAGGTATATTTTCAAATAAAAATGGAAAAATAATCTAAAAGGAGTGATTAATATGGAAAATAAGAGATTACAAAAATATCAATCAATTATTAAAGAAAAACCTGTAAAAAGACCAATTATAAAAAATTTGCTATTTGCGTTTTTAATCGGAGGAGTGATTGGAATTATCGCAGAAGGACTGATAACTTTATATGTTATGGTGTTTAAAATTGAAGAATTAATGGCAAATGGGTTGATGTCAATGAGTATTGTTGTTATAACTTCCATTTTAACAGGAATTGGGGTATTTGATAAAATTGGACAACTTGCGGGGGCGGGAACTTTTATTCCAATTACTGGTTTTGCAAATTCAATGACTTCAGCTGCTTTAGAAGGGAAAAGTGAAGGGGTCGTTCTTGGTATTATGAGTAATATGTTTAAATTAGCAGGGACGGTAATTGTTGCGGGAGTTGTTAGTTCATTTATTAGTGCCACCATTATTTATTTAATTAGATAGTATGAAAAAAGTTGGTCGAAATAGTTTAAGTTTTGATAGTGTTTTTGTTGAAAATACCGCAGTCGTGACAGGGCCAAAAGAAAAAAATGGTCCTTATGGTAATTATTTTGATTATAGTTATGATAACAATTATTGTAATGAAAAAACTTGGGAAAAAGCTGAAATTGCACTAGTTAAAAAAGCTTTTGAAATAATTTGTCAAAAAGAAAAATTATGTCCAAATGATATTGATGTTATGTTTTCGGGAGATTTAAATAATCAAATTGTGGCTAGTACTTATGCAATGCGTAATACTTTTATTCCTTTTTTGGGGACTTTTGCCGCATGTTCAACAATTACAGAAAATATGATTTTAGGAAGTATTTATGTTGATAGTATCAAAAATGCGAAGGTTTTAGTTGCAAGTTCTAGTCATAATGCGACTAGTGAAAGACAATTTCGTTATCCAACAGAATATGGGGGACAAAAGCCTACTTCTATGACTTTCACTACTACCGCGGCGGGGATATGTTTATTAGGAAGTACACCTACACGTATTTGTGTAAAATCCGGAACTATTGGTAAGATTATTGATGTAAATCAAAAAGATGCTCAAGATATGGGACGCATAATGGCTCCAAGTGCTGCTGAAACACTTTTTGATCATTTAAGTAATTTTAATGAAACTGTTGATGATTATGATGTTATTGTTACTGGTGATTTATCAATTTATGGTAGTGAATTATTTATTAAATGTTGCAAGGAAAATGGAATTTTATTAAAAGATAAGCATAAAGATGCGGGGAAAAATTTGTATAATATTAAAAAGCAAAAAGTGTTTGCGGGGGGGAGTGGATGTGGCTGTATAACGGCTTATCTACTCAGTTATATTGTTGAAGAATTAAAAAAAGGAACATATAAAAAGGTATTAATTCTCGCAACTGGTGCTTTATTAAACCCAGTAATGGTTGCGCAAAAAGATACTATTCCTTGCATTAGTCATGCAATATGTTTAGAAAGGTGGGATTAAATGAAGTTTTTACTAGCATTTTTAGTGTGTGGATTAATTTGTATGATTGCTCAGTTAATCATGGATTTAGCTAAATTACTTCCTATTCATTTAACAGTTATATACGTTATGCTTGGTTCATTTTTAGAATGTTTTGGTCTATATGATAAATTAATTAAAGTAGCTGGTGGGGGAGCTCTTGTCCCCATTTCATCTTTTGGACATTCCTTAACGCATGCGGCCCTAAAAGCAGCTGAAGAAAGCGGCATAATGGGACTTTTTACTGGTATTTTTGATATAACATCTAGTGGTATTTCCACCGCCATTTTTTCATCATTTATTGTTGCTTTAATTTTTAAACCGCGTGGCTAAAATGAATAAAGAACCAAACAATCAAACTCTAGATGAAATATTAGGACTAAATATAACCTTTGATATTACTAAAAGAACAATAACTAATGGTAATAATTTAACTTTTACTTTTTATTATGATTCGTTTCTCGCAAATAGTCTTGCTATTTCAAGATTAATGACAAGCTTTATAAAAATAAAAGATCAAATTAATCAAAATAATATCAAAGAGGTAATAGCTAATAATCTTACTTCTTTAAATTTGGAATTTACCACTGATTTAAATATGGCAAGTGATGCGGTGTTTAATGGCGATTTAGTGGTAACGTGTAGTAAAAACTTAATGTTTATCAGTGAAACTAAACAATATCCATCTCGCTCAATTAGTGAACCAGATGGTGAAAAAGTAGTAAGAGGAAGTAGAGACGGATTTACTGAGAATTTTGCCACCAATATTGGATTAATTAGAAGAAGAATTAAAACAGGTAAACTCGGAATGAAAATTTGGGAAATTGGAACAATTAGTAAAACTAAGGTTGCTTTAGTTTATTTAAAAGATGTTATTAAACCTAATATTTTAAAAACAATTATGGAAAAACTTGATAATATAAAAGTTAAAGAATTAACAATGAGTGATAAAGCCCTTGAAGAATTATTAGTTAATCATCGGTATAGTCCCTATCCTTTAGTAAAATATACAGAAAGACCAGATACGCTTGCTATTCATTTATATCAAGGAATGTTTGGCTTGATTGTTGATACCTCACCAAGTGCTATTTTAGGCCCGGTTAGTGTTTTTGATCATTTACAACATGCCGAAGAATTTAGACAAACAGTTGTTGCGGGGTCGTATTTAAGGTTAATTAGAATATTGGGAATTGTTATGGCTTTCTTTTGTATCCCTTTATGGTATGCTTTAACTGATTATAATTTACCTAACTTACAGTTATTCATTCCAAGTAATCATAATCATAATATTCTTTTTTTACAACTGATTACGGTTTTAATTGGAATTGAATTAATTAGAATGGCTTCAATTCATACCCCCAATGCTCTATCTACATCAATGGGACTGGTTTCAGGCCTAATTATTGGTGATGTTGCGATAAAGGTGGGATTATTTACAGAACAAATTGTTATTTTAGCGGCTATTTCGGCGATAGGGTCTTACATAACACCTAGTTATGAGTTATCGTTAGCTAATAAGATGGCTAATATATTTTTATTATTATGTGTATATTTTTTTAAATTACCTGGTTTTATTGGTGGAACCATTTTACTTATTATCTATCTTGCCTGTCTTAAAAGTTTTAATCGGCCTTATCTTTATCCCTTTATTCCCTTTAATGTTAAAGATTTGTTTAAACAACTATTTAGAATTCCTTATAAACATAAAGAAAAAACTAAACACTAGATTTTTGGTGCTTGGTTTTTCTTTTTCAAATATTTTTCTTAAATCCTCCTAATCGCTTTAATTGAAAAAAAGTTGGAAAAATGGTATAATTACATCTAGTCTATTATAGTAATAAATATAGAAATATAAAAAGAAAGGAGGAACCAAAATGGCAAATTTAAAGATAATGGCTTTAGGCGGACTTGGTGAAGATGGTAAAAATCTTTATATTGTAGAAAATGATGAATGCATTTTTATTTTAGATGCGGGATTAAGGTATCCAGATATTGACATGTATGGGGTTGACGCGGTGATACCTGATATTAGTTATTTGATGAAAAGAAAAAATAAGATTGCGGGGATATTTGTATCACATGGTCATGAAGATAATATTGGGGCAATTCCTTATTTATTAAGAAATTTACCTATTAATGTGTATGGTACCCACTTTACGATTAGTTTAATTGAAACTTTATTAACAGATAATAAAATGGATATTAAGCAATTTCGCTTATACCGAATTAATGAAAATAAAGTTTTAAACTTTAAAGGAACTAAAGTAGAGTTTTTCAATACTACTCATAGTCTTCCTGAATCAATAGGAGTGGCAATTCACACTCTAGATGGTACCATTATTTATGCTACGGACTTTAATTTTGCTCCTACAAGCGATGAACATTATACTACAAGTTTCAGTAAAATTTCTGATCTTGGTAAAGGAAAAGTATTAGCACTTATGAGTGAAAGTGTGGGTACGACTGCGATTGGAAGAGTTAACAACGATGTGATGTTAGAACATAATTTTAATAATATTTTGACCCATAATAAAGGTCGAATCATTGTGGCTGCTTATTCAACTGATTTAATACGGATACAAAAGATTATTAATTTATCAATTGTTGAAAATCGTAAAATTGCATTTGTCGGTTATAAAGGAGTTAAATTTGTTGAAACCGCAATCCTTAATAATTATTTAAAGGTACCTGAACAAAATTTAGTAACTTTAAAGCCTTATTCAGAAACAAATGATAATGATAGTGATAATTTAGTTGTAATTGTTCATGGAAAAAGAGAAGAAGCTTATTCAATGCTTATAAAGATGGTTTTAGGTGAAGATAAATATATTCATCTTACTCCTAAGGACCATATAATTGTTATGTGTCCACCTGTTTCTGGAACAGAAAAATTAGCAACTAATGCAATTAACACTTTATACCGTTATGATATGGATTTAACAGTATATGATCGTACCATCTTAAGACCATCTCATGCAACTGGTGATGATTTAAAATTAATGTATAGTGTTTTGAAACCAAAATATATTATTCCGATTAAAGGTGAGTACCGTCATATGTATGAACAATTGTTAGTGGCTCTTGATTTTGGATATGAACGCAGTAAAGTTCTTTTAACGGATAATGGGGAAATTTTAAACTTTAAAGATGGTAAACCAGTTGAGCGTAGTAAGGTCAAAGTTGGTGATGTTTTTGTGGATGGTTCTTTAATTGGTGATGTCAATGAAGAAGTAATAAAAGACCGTGAAACCCTATCAACTGATGGAGCTTTAATTATAACAATGTATTATGATATTAGACAAAGAAAGGTCGTTAAAAAAACTAATGTAATATCTAAAGGAATTGTTGGAAAAATGGAAGATGTGGAATTAACTAAAAAAGTTTGTGACCTTTCAAAAAGTATTTTTGAAAACTCATTATGGCGTAGAAATTATTCTTTAGAAGAAGCAGAAAAGAAAATCACTGATGAGATTACGAGATTAATCTTTCGAATGACTAAACATAAACCTTTAATTGTTTTTGTTCCCATTGAAATTAACAACCTTAAAGGTAAAAATTAAAAATTAGATTGACATTATTTAAGGGTGATTATCATATACTTACATAGGTGATGATAATGAACTATTTAATAAGTCAATCTTTTAATATTAATTATTATGATTATTCAATGATTGAAGAACAATTTATTAAAAAAACATATGAGTTAGGGACTACTTATCCCTTCAAATGGTATGAGTTTATTAATAAAATAATTGGTAATAAGGAAGTAACATACTTTAAAGATACGACAATGATTATCAATTTATTGAACTTAGAATTATCACAAGTAAAAATCTTATTTGAGATATTAAAAGCTTATTTAAAGAATAACTTATTAAAACGAATTCTTTATAAGCGTGAATATATAATAGTTCATTTTCACACCCTTAAAACCAAAGAAATTTTGGAAAAAAAGAATTTATGGATGGCAGTATGTTGCTATTACATGCTTAAAGATGAATATAGTAATATTGAAATATTTTTACGAGGAGTAATTCAAAAAGAAAAGACAAAGGAACTTGTTGATTTAGTTATTTATGATAATAATAAAGTATATTTAATTAATTCATCAAAGCCTTTAAAAAATGTATATGATGATAGTGAAATTATTTATTTATATTATGAAAAAAATAAAAATTTACAGATTCCATGCCATACTAAACTCTTACGTTTTTCTTTTGACCGTTTTCAATTATTAAATAATTTTGAACATATTAAAGTATTAGAACGAATATCTAAAGAATAGATAATACATATTTTTGTTTTATCTTTCTTTTTTTGTTTTATCTTTCTTTTTTTCTTTCAAAAAATTAAAAATATGGTATAATAAGAGTAGAGGTGATAAAGTGGCAATGTTTGAATTATGGACATTTAATGATTTACATGCTGAACAAATATTAATTGGACCCTTAAATAAGAATATTAATCTTTTAGAAATGGAACTTAATGTTAAAATAGATCATATTAATAATCGACTATTAATGGAAGAAAATGATACAAATCGAAAAGTAGAACCATTACTTAAAGAAATAATTACAATGCTAAGTGAATTAATAGAGGAAAATATTACTTGGCAAGAAAGAGATTTAATATACATTATTCAGTGCTTTAAAGATAGTAAAGATTATGAAATAACTCATGCGGGGATTAAGAATTTTTACCTTAACAAAAAAATTATCGTTCATACTCGGGAAGGCCAAAAAGTATACCCTAAAACCATAAATCAAATGATTTATTTAGAGGCAATGCAAAAAAATAGTATCATTTTTGCGAAAGGATCAGCAGGTAGTGGAAAAACTTACTTAGCAGTGGCTTTTGCGATAAGCTTACTTAAGAAAAATCAAATTAGAAGAATTATTATTACTAGACCTGTGGTTGAAGCGGGAGAAAAACTTGGTTTTTTGCCGGGTGATTTAAAAGAAAAGGTTGACCCTTATTTGATTCCTATTTATGATGCCTTATATGATTTTATTGGTAAAGAACAAACCGAAAGGTATATTGAAAAAGGAACCATTGAAATTGCCCCTCTTGCCTATATGCGCGGTAGAACTCTAGATAGTGCCGTTATTATTTTAGATGAAGCCCAAAATACGACAACTAACCAAATGAAAATGTTTGTTACGCGTTTAGGTTTTAATTCAAAAATGATTATTACGGGTGATGTTACGCAAATTGATTTACCAAATCGGGAAAAATCAGGTTTAATTGAAGCAACTGAGTTACTCCAACATTTAGATGGAGTTTCAATTATTTCATTTAATCGTTTTGATGTAATGCGTCATCCCCTAGTATCTAAAATTATTTCTAGATATGAGGGTGGTACTCATGATTAAATTTAATTTAGAAGGTAAAATTAGTGAACTTGGGGTTAGTGCACCTCAAGAATTAATAAGGAAAATTCTTCATGAAGTATCAACATGTTTAGATATAAAAGGAAATCATATTATAAGTTATATTATCGTAGATAATGAAGAAATTCATAAAATTAATTTAAAGTATCGGGGAATTGACCGACCAACTGATGTTATAACTTTTGCATCCATTGATGATGAAAAACCTGGAATAATTCCTGAAGAATTAGGTGATATTTTTATAAGTTATGAGAAGGTTGCATCGCAAGCTCTTGATTATGGTCACAACAAACTTAGAGAATTTGCATTTTTAGTTATCCATGGCGCATTACATAGTTTAGGGTATGATCACCAAACTAAAGAAGATGAAAAAGTTATGTTTGAATTACAAGATGAAATATTAAATAAACTAGATATAAGGAGACAATAAAGATGAATTTTGAAGAAAAATATCGATTAGTACATATTGGATATGATAATGCATATGCAAAGTATTCTCATTTTCAAGTCGGCGCATTAGTAATTTTAAAAGATGGTAATTATGTAATTGGCTCAAATGTTGAAAATGCTTCATATGGCTTAAGTAACTGTGCTGAAAGAACTGCTCTTTTTGCAACCTATGCAAAAGGTTATCGCAAAGATGATATCGAAGAATTAGTGATTATGGGAAAAAGTGATAATTTAATTTTTCCATGTGGGGCATGTCGCCAAGTAATTAGTGAATTAATGAATAAAGAGGCCATAGTAACATTAATAAATTTAGATAAGAAAACGAAGAGTTTTACGGTTGAAGAATTATTACCATTTGCTTTTGGTGAGAGTGACTTAAATGAATAAAGATTTTAAATCAGGATTTGTGGCGATAATTGGCCGTCCCAATGTTGGTAAAAGTACACTCCTTAATCAGTTTTTAAAACAAAAGATTGTCATTGTTTCACCTAAATCCCAAACTACTAGAAATAAAATTCAAGGTATTTATACGGATAATGAATCCCAAATTATTTTTATTGATACTCCTGGATTTCATAAGCCTAAAACTGAACTTGGTAAAATAATGAATGAATATGTAAGTAGTGCGCTTGCGGGGGTGGATGTTGTATTATTAATGTGTGATGTAACTAAAAAAATAACGGAAGATGATCAAAAAATGATTAGTGAATTATTAAAAACAAAAATTCCAACAATTTTAGTTGGTAATAAAGTTGATTTAATTAAAGACCAAAATGAATTAGTTACAAATATGGAAGCTTATCGAACTATCTTTCCTTTTGTTCAAGGAATTGCCATAAGTGCTTCTAACAATTATCAAGTTGATGAACTGATTAAATTAATCAAAAACAATCTAAAAAATGGTCCAATGTATTATCCTGAAGATCAATTATTAGATCAACCAGAAAGATTTGTTGTGTCAGAAATCATTAGAGAAAAAATTCTTCTAAAAACAGATGATGAAGTTCCTCATAGTGTTGCGGTGGAAATTGAAAGTTTTAAGGAAAATCCGAACAAACCTGGACTTGTAGAAATTCATGCGGTTATTGTGGTGGAAAGACAATCACAAAAAAAGATTATTATCGGTTCAAAAGGTCAAAAAATTAAGGAAATTGGGATTCTTGCAAGACAGGATATTGCTAAATTATTAGGTAGTAAAGTCTATTTGGAATTATTTGTAAAAGTTGAAGAAAATTGGCGAAATCATAAATCACAACTCTCAAATTTTGGATATACCAAAGATGTATAAAAAATAAAAAAAGATTCATCCTAATTTTAGGAGGAATACAATGAGTAAATTTGAAGAGTCACTATGGAATAAGTTTTTAAAAAGTGGTAAAATTGATGATTATTTAAACTACAAATTTTATATTAGAAAGAAAGAAGAACTAGAAAATGAAGCAAATCATCCAAACCGAAGGTATCGTACTGAAGGTAGTAGAGTATAAAGAACAAGCTGTTCTTGCGGAAATCCTAACCAAAGTTGGAAAAAAGAATTATATTATTAGAGGCGCAAAAAAAATTAGTGGGGGAACTAGGTTACTTGCAGAACCCTTAACAAAAATTAGTTTTTTGGCAACATCTAGTGATGGATTAGATACCTTAACGGAAGGTACAATTTTAGATAGTTATTTGCCTATTAAGCAAAACATTAATAAAATGTTATGCTTTTATCCTATTTTAGAAAAGATAATTGTTTTTACACAACAAGTTACTAGTATTGATACTTTTTATCAATTTGTAATTGATATTTTAGACCTTTTAAAGGGAAATATTGATGAAAAAGTTGTCCTTGCTTTATTTGAGACTAAATTAACTTATTTAATTGGAATTTCACCAGAGTTAAAATCTTGCTTAAAATGTGGGAAAAAAGTTCAAGATGCGGTTTTTAGTATTTATGATGGGGGGATATACTGTTTAAACTGTGCAACTGATAGTTTTGATTTAAATGTTGATGAAACGAAAATCCTTCAGTTGTTATATTTTGTAAAACTTAATAAAGTTGATAAAGCATTTGAAAAAGTGGTTAAAGATGATGTTTCTAAAATATTAAATGTTTTAGATTTATATTATCAAAAACATTTAGATTTTATTAGTAAAGCTAAAGAAGTAACTAGAGAAATCATGTAAGAATTGTGCAAATATTAGTCACAATTCTTTTTTTTAAGTAAAAATTTAATCAAAATAAACAAAATGTGGTATAATTATTCCGATATCGAGGTAACAAAATGAAAATACAAATTAAATTAAACACTGAAGACCTAATTAATCTTGAATTATATCCTGAAATTGCCCCTAAAACCGTGGATAATTTCATTAAATTAGTTAGAAATGGATATTATGAAAATACGGTTTTTCATCGAATCATTAAAGGTTTTATGATTCAAACTGGTGGATACAAAATTGAAAATAACACTTTACTTGAACTTGGTGATACACCTACTATTAATGGTGAATTTGCAAGTAATGGCTTTAAAAATGACTTAAAACATGAATTAGGGGTTATTTCAATGGCAAGAACCTCTGATCCAAATAGCGCAACTTCCCAATTTTTTATTTGTGCCGGAACTGCAAGTTGGCTAGATGGTGAGTATGCCGCATTTGGTCGTACTATTGATGAGGCAAGTAATGAAGTTATCTTAAAAATTGCAAGTGTTCCTACTATGAATGTTGGAGGTGGATTTAGTGATTTTCCAACTTTTGATGTTAAAATTATTGATATTAAGGAAATAGAATAAGGAGAATGGAAGATGTTGAATTTTGATTTTTATTCCCCTACTAAAATATATTTTGGTTCTCTTCGTGAATTAGAAGTAGGAAAAATCATAAAAGAATATGGTTATAGTAAAATCTTACTTCATTATGGCAAAGGTTCAATCAAAAAAAGTGGACTTTATGGACGTATTATGGAGGCACTTAAACAAGAAGGAATTAAAGTAATTGAACTTGGGGGAGTTGAAGCTAATCCTAAAGTATCATTAGTAAAAGAAGGAATAAGACTTGCAAGAGAAAATCAAGTGGAATTAATTCTCGCAGTTGGAGGGGGATCAGTAATTGATTCAAGTAAAGCAATTTCTTGTGGATATTATTTAAACTGTGATCCTTGGTTACTTAATGCTCATGAAATTAAGCCAACGAAAGCTTTACCAATAGGAGTTATTCTAACAATAAGTGCTGCGGGTAGTGAACTAAGTAATTCTTGTGTTATTACTAATGATGAAACAAAAGTAAAAAATGGCTTTAATAGTGATATTATTAGACCACTATTTAGCATTATGAATCCAGAACTTACCTTTACGGTTTCTCGTTATCAAACAGGTTGTGGAATTGTTGATATTATGATGCATACTCTAGAAAGATATTTAACCAATGTTGGAAATAATGAGTTTGCATCTAGAATTGCTGAAGGACTGTTAAAAGCAGTTATTAGTGCTGGCAAAATTGCCATAGAAGAACCTGAAAATTATGATGCAAGAGCAACTTTAATGATTGCAAGTAGTTTTTCGCATAATGGTTTAACAGGACTTGGCAGTAAAATGTATTTTACAGTTCATAAACTTGAACATGAAATTAGCGGAACTTTTGATCATGTTGCACATGGTGCTGGTTTATCAGTCTTATTTTTAGCTTGGGCAAAATATGTTTATAAAGATTTTATCCCTTTATTTAGTAAACTTGCCTATGGCGCGTTTGAAATAGATAAGTCAGTAGAACCATCAACTGCTGCCTTAAAAGGAATCTTATTTTTAGAATCATACTTTAAAAAGCTTAATATGCCAATTACTTTATATGATTTAAACATTGATATGAAAGAATTAGAAAATATGGCTAATCGATTAACGAAAAATGATACTGTTAAAATACCGGGTATTAGACAATTAAATAAAGCAGATATAATGGAAATATTTAGAATTGCTAAAGGAGGAAATTAAAATGGAAAAAAGGACTAAAAAAGAAAGAAATGAAAAAAGACAAGGATTATTAAAAGAATTTGTTGCTTTTATAAATAAAGGTAATGCTTTAGCTCTTGCAATAGGTGTTATTATTGGTGGAGCTTTCAGTAAAATTGTGACCGCAATCAATGTTAATATTATTTCACCACTTATTGCTTGGGTTATTGGCGATACTGATTTAAGCAATTCCTTAATTACAGTTTTAAAAAGCCATGATAAAGCAACCGCTACTGATGTTGCGAATGGGCTTGCTACAAATGTTGGTGATCAACTACAAGTTCCAGTTAATGATATTGTAATTTCATGGGGTGCATTAATTCAAGCAATTATTGACTTTTTACTAATTGCAATAATTTTATTCTTAATTATAAAAGTTTGTTCTTCTCTTGCAAAACATGCCAAAGAAGCAGCTGAAAGATTACGTAAAAAAGAAGAGGAAGAACCTGCTCCAGCACCTGAAGCTGCACCTGAACCAATTCCTGCAGATATTGTATTATTAACAGAAATTAGAGATTTATTAAAAAATCAAGAAAAAAATGATGAAAATAAATAGTAGTATTTGACAATAAAACTTATTTATGGTAAAATAATCATAGATACGTGAAATAAGAAAGGATTAATAATATGGAAAAAACTAAAGTATGCCCTAAATGTATGAAAGAACAAAAAATTGATGCTGAAAAATGCGAACAATGTGGATTTGAATTTCACGTTAAAAAACAAGAAGGTGAAGTAGTTGTTTCAAGTAACACAACAATTATTGATGATCCTGTCCCCCTTTTTATCTGGAAACTAATCAGTTTTGTACTTCCTCCCGTAGGATTTGTACTATACATATTATGGCAAGATAAATGGTCAAATCGCAGTAAAGTTTGTGGTAAAATGGCTTTAACAATGTCAATTGTATGGGCATTTGTTGGAATTGTTTATTTATTCCTTTCAATAGGCATTAAAAATGGCAATGTATTAGTCTAAAATTTAACGTATTATGTAACTATTCTTGACCTTTTTTCTAGTAATGTAGAATGTTAGTAAAAAAAGTTTTTAATTGCTTGCTATTTTTTTCATAATGTAGTATAATATTATGGAATTTAGGAGGTAACATTATGCGTATTAATGTTTTATTAAAATGTACAGAATGTGGCGAAGAAAATTACCTTACTCAAAAAAATAAACGAAACACTCCAGATCGTTTAGAACAAAAGAAATATTGCCCACGTTGTAAAAAAGCTACTATTCATAAGGAAAAGAATAAAAAGTAGTAAATTGAAATCCATCATTGATGGATTTTTTTTCGCTTTGTCTTTTTTTTACAAATTTTTCACTTTAAATAGTGTTTAATATTATGTAGGTGATATTATGGCAAAAGAAAAGTTATCAGAATATGAACAAAAGACCAAACAATTTATTTTTGTTTATGAAGTTGCAGGAATTGTTTGTTTATTATTTTCTTTAATTTCAATTGCAAGACTAGGAATTGTTGGAAAATATGGAATGTTAACATTTCGTTTATTTTTTGGAGATTGGTATTTTATTTTTTTACTATTATTAGGTGCTTTAGGTATTTATTTTCTGTTTGTGCATCATCGTTTTACGATAAAAAACATTAGATATTTAGGAATTGTCATGGTTGTACTTGCAATAATTACTTTAAGTCATTTTGCCATGCATAATTTTGTAAGTAAATATGAAGGAAATAGTTTTAAAAATACAATTCTTTTATATTTTGATTATTTCAAAAATGGACGTAATGATATGATGATTGGGGGAGGTCTAGTTGGTTGTATTCTTTTTTATCTTCTCTTTTTATTGTTTTCTAAAGTTGGTACTATTATATTTTGTGTGGTGGTGATTTTTGTTGGCATTGTTTTTATTTGTAAAAAAACTGTATTTGAGTTTTTTAAAATGGTGAAAAACGGTTTAAAGAAATGTTTTGGAAGAGCCTTTAAATACTCACGAAAAGTAGGTAGTAAATTGAAACAGTTTAATGATGATTATATAATTAAAGATAAAGCTACTAAACCACTATCTTTAAGAAAACTTAGCAATGAGATTATAGATACTACTAAAGAAAATAAAATAATGTTAGCCTACATAATGAATATAAAAAAAGAATTAAGTCATTTAAGTATTTTTTATCAAGATATAAGTTATATTATTTGTAATCATATTAGTGTTATTTTTATAAAAACTTATCAACAAGTTAATTATGAAGTATTTAAAATATCACTTTGTAAAATCTTGAATGAACCTTTTTTAATAAGATATGATAAGAATCATGATTTAATTGTAATTGAAGTAAATAATTTAGTTGGTAATTCATTAAGGATGAAAGAAGCTTTAATGCATTCATCATCTGATAACTTGGAAATAGTGATTGGAAAAGATGACCGAAATGAATATGTTAGATGTGATGAAAATTTATTAATTGTATCAAATGATGGTAGTGTATATCGTAATTATTTGATATCACTGCTTTTTTATCCCAAATTTCAAAAAAACATTAATGAGTATGAAATTTATTTGCTTGATTTAAATAATAATTTAGGTTTATTTGAAAATTTAGGAATTGAGTCTAGTACTACTTTGGATTTTTTGAAAAAAGTTAAAGCTAAAATGGATGAAAAACTAGAAATATTAAACAATAATAATACTAATAATATTGATGAATACAATAAGCATAGTCCTGAAAAATTGAAAAAGACGATTGTTTATATAAACGGAATTGAAAAAATAATTGATAATTTTGAATATAATCAAATATTAGAATATTTATTAATTACGGGTGGTAATATTGGATATAAATTTATTGGTGGGGTTACTAGTGAAATTAATTTAGATAGTTTAATGAAAAATTTTGCTTATCGCATTTTTTTAGGCAATAATTTTAATAGTGCATGTAGTTATGTTAATCACCATATGATGATGAGTATTAATAATAAAATTGAAGGATTTTTAAAATATCGGGATTTATTAATCCGAATAAGTTTATTAATGCTTACAAAAGAAGAACTAGATAAATTAAAAAAGTGAAAGTTTTGGCTTTCACTTTTGATATTTCTTTTTCATTTCTTCAATTTGATTATATCGCTCCATAAGTCCAACTTCAATTTTGGAACTAGGTTTTGGGGTATAGTATTTTGCATCTTTTAAAACATCTGGCAAATATTGTTGATATACCCAAGCATTAGGGTAGTCATGGGGATACTTATAAGGAGTTTGGGCCGGATTAAAAGAGTAAGTATTTTTAAGGTGAAGAGGAATACTGCCACTTTTTCCATCATTAACATCTTGTAAAGCTTTATCTACCGCAAGCATCGCACTGTTAGATTTTGGCGATAAGGCCATTTCAATAACAATTACGGAAAGTGGAAGTCTTGCTTCAGGATTTCCAAGTTCTCTTGCGGCTTGACATGCCGCAACAACGCGTGGCCCAATTGTAGGGTTAGCAAGTCCAATATCTTCATAGGCTATGCAAAGAAGTCGCCTACATAAACTTTGAAGGTCATCCGCAACAATTAGTCTAGATAAATAGTGTAGGGCCGCATCGACATCACTACCTCTAATTGATTTGTGAAGGCCACTTAAAGTATCATAGTAACTATCACCATTTGCATCCATACTAACGTTTGCTTTTTGGATGGTGTTAATGGCATCATTTAATGTTATATGTTTAGTTGATGATGTTTTAATGAGTGTTTCAAAACTATTAATTAGAGTTCTAATTTCAAGGTTGGCCATATTTATTAAATAATCATAAACATCACTATCAATTTCATAACCTTCACCGATTAATGAATAAGCACGGTCTAGTACTTTTCGTAAATCAGCACTAGTTAAATCATTTAATTTGTAAATGTGGGAGCGTGATCTAATAGCGGGGTTAACTGCGTGATAGGGATTAACGGTAGTAAGACCAATCATAATAATGGTTCCATTTTCCACATATGGTAGTAGATAATCTTGGATATCTTTTTTCATTCGATGGATTTCATCGATGATGATAATTGAATCACTGTAAAAGCGGGATTCCGTAATTATTTGTCTTAAAGTGTCTTTATTATCTGTAGATGCATTAAAACGAAACCATTTAAATCCACTCATTTTACAAGTTGCCTCAGCTATAGTTGTTTTTCCACATCCGGGATTACCATAGAGGATAAAAGAAAAAAGACTTTTCGTCTTTATCATTTTAGTAAGGATGCCTGTCTCACCAACTAAATGATCTTGACCGACAATGTGTTCATAACTTTCAGGTCGCATTGTATATGCTAAGGGTTTCATAATATCCCTCCTATTTTCAAAATGGTGCCCCATGCCAGAATTGAACTAGCATCTTATCATTACCATTGATATATTCTACCATTGAACTAAAGGGGCAAATTATTTGCATATTCTATTATACTAAAAAAACAATTAAATTTCTATTGAATTACATTTATAAAACGTATAAAGATAAAAAAGTTAGGATATAATAAGTGTATAAAAGGTAAAAAACATGAAAGAAGGGGATTGAATTGTTACAAGTATTTAATAAAAAATTACATATAGTGGAGAAATCTCCACTTTTTAGTTCTATTTAAGCGTAAATTCAGTATAATTTCACCTAATTTTTGAAAAAATGTGGTATAATGTTATCGTAATATCACACTAGGGGGTGAATTATGTATCAAATATTAATAGTTGATGATGAAATGCAAATCCGTGAATTGGTGAAAAAATATGCCCAATTTGAAGGTTACGAGGTAAGTGAGGCATGTAATGGCTTAGAGGCTTTAACAAAAGTAAGCGAAAAAAAACCTGATATTATTATTATGGATGTGATGATGCCAGAACTAGATGGTTATTCGGCGGTTAAAGAAATAAGAAAAACTAGTCAAATTCCCATTATTATGCTTTCAGCTCGGGGGGAAGAATATGATAAGTTATATGGTTTTGATTTAGGTATTGATGATTATGTAACTAAACCTTTTTCACCAAAAGAGTTAATGATGCGAATTAACGCCGTATTAATGCGATATCATTCTCAAGAATCTTTAAAAGAAGAACCTAAAATATTATCATTTGGTTCCTTAAAAATTGATCTTAGTGCCCACATTGTTTATGTTGATGATGCCAAAATAGACTTAACAAACAAAGAGTATGAGTTATTGTTATATCTTGTTAATAATGCTAATGTAGCCGTTACAAGAGAACAATTACTAGAAAAAGTTTGGGGATATGGCTATTATGGTGATGATAGGACTTTAGATACACATATGAAATCACTCAGAAAAAAGATTGGAAAGTATTCTAATAATATTATAACCATAAGAAGGGTCGGATATCGCTTTGAAACTAAATAAAATGAGCTTAAAATGGAAACTATTTCTCTATATTTTATTTTTCTCAGCGATTGTTATTTTAATTTTTTGTGTCTTTCAAATTTTGTTACTAGATAAAGTTTATCGTTCTACTAAAATTAAACAAACCAAAACCTTGATGCAAGAAATTTATACAACCATTGATGGTAGTAATGTTACTACCTATGCGAATAACAATTCCGAAGAAGTAAAAAAAATAAACAATCTTTTAAAAGATGCTGAAGCAAGTGTTTATTTAGTTAAACAAGTTGTTACAAATCCCCTTTTAGGAATTGTTGAATATCCTATAATATATGGAGATAGTGATTTTAATAGTAAAATTTTAAGTGTTGACCAGTTAAATAAAGTGTATCAAGGGATTGAAAAAGTCGGTCAACCTAAGTTTGTGGTCATTAAAGATGATGCAAGGCCTGAGTTTCAACAAGTAATTACGGATAAAGATGATGTTATTGCGAATAATGCAATTATTTATTGTGAAAGAGTTAAACTTGCGGATAACCATAGTGATTATATGATTGTCATGTATGCTCGGGTTACTCCAGTTCAGCCTGCAATTGATACTTTAAAAACGCAGTTACTTTATATTACTTTAATTGTCGTAGCCTTATCCATTTGCATTGCTTTACTCATGTCTAGGGTTATATCAAAACCGATTATTGAACTTACCACTGCCGCATCTTATTTAGGTGAAGGTGATTATGAAAATTTAGTCTTTAACGCCAAAGGATATAAGGAAATATCAGAGTTAAATGATACTTTGAATTATGCGGTTGAAGAATTAAAAAAAACTGAGACTCTAAACCGGGAATTATTAGCCAATATATCGCATGATTTAAGAACTCCTTTAACCCTTATTACGGGGTATGCTGAAATGATTAGGGATTTTCCTAATGAAGATCAAAATGCTAATGTTCAAATTATCATTGATGAGGCAACTCGCCTCAAAAATCTAGTTTCTGACCTTCTTGTCTTATCAAGAATTTCAGCTCGAACTGAACCTTTAAATAAAACAAAATTTGACTTAACAGCTTTAATTGAAACTATTGTCTCAAGACAACAAAAATTTTTAGAAGTAGAGTCATTTAAATTAATATTTAATTTTGATGAACAGGTTTATATTGTGGCAGATAGCAGTAAAATTGAACAAGTAATTTATAATTTTATTAGTAACGCCGTTAATTATAGTGGTACTTCAAAAACAATTGAGATTAACCAAGTTATTAAGGATAAAATAGTTAGAATAGAAGTTAAAGACTATGGTATTGGCATTAAAAAAGAAGAACTAGAGTATGTATGGCAACGGTATTACCGGGTAGATAAAGGCCATCAACGTTCAACGCAAGGAAGTGGATTAGGTTTATCAATTATTAAAGGTATTTTAGATTATCATGAATTTAAATATGGAGTAACTTCAATTGAAAATAAAGGTAGTACTTTTTGGTTTGAAGCTCCAATTGAAAAATAAAAATTATAATAATAAGAAAGGAAAAAAGAAAATGAAGAAAAAAATTTTATCAATCGTATTATGTGTTGTTATGGTATTTTGTTTAGTTGGATGTCGTGATAATGGATTAACAACTAATAATATTACCAATAATATAACCAATGAAATTACTAACAAAGTTGTTAATTATGAAGATATTAAAATTACTGATTTGGAAAACGCCGTTGAAGAAGCCGTAAATAGAGTTGAAAACGCGGTTGTTGGGGTTATTTTAAAACAAGTAAGTACCGTAGGTTTTAATGAAACATCTGAAGATAATTATGGCTTAGGTAGTGGGGTTATCTATAAGCAAGTTGAAAACTATGATGGTGAGGCTCTAACAGGTTATACTTATTATGCCATTACTAATCGTCATGTTGTAATTGATGAAGATGGAAAGTTAAAAGGCGAAAGTAAAGTTTATGTATATCTTGGTGCTTATGATTTAGAATTAGAAGCCAAAGTAATAGCTTATGATGATAAAGATGATTTAGCTTGTATTACTTTTGATTCAACGGTTTTCATTCAACCTGTTGAATTTGCTAACAGTGATGAAATTAAAAAAGGTTCCTTTGTAATTGCGGTGGGAAATCCTGAAGGTTTCGATTATTATGGTTCGGTAACTTTTGGAGTTGTTAGTGGTCCATTACGTTATATTTCGGCAGATACTGATGGTGATGGTACTCAAGATTTTTATGGTAAATACATTCAACATGATGCATCAATTAATCCTGGAAACAGTGGTGGTGGTCTATTTACTTTAGATGGTAAGTTGATAGGTATTAATACTTTAAAAATTTCATCTAATAATGTTGATAATATGGGATTTGCAATTCCATCAAATGAAGTAAAACTTGTTGTGACAGAATATCTTGAAAAAAATATCAAGATTGTAAGACCAAGATTAGGTATTACGGGTACAAATGTAAAAGATTTAACTCCAGCTACTATTTCACAATTAGGTTTAAAGAGCATTCCTACATCAATTTATGAAGCAAATGAAGCATCTTATGGAATTTATGTTCGTGATGTAACGAAAGGTGGAACAATGTCAAGTACCAAGATAAGTGCTGATGATATTCTTTTAACATTTGATGGTGTCAAACTAAAAAATATGTCTACTCTTTCCGCAATGTTAAATACTTTAACTGATTATGAAGTAGGAACAACTGTTAAAATTACTTATTATGACCGTTCTGAAAACAAAGTTGTAGAAACTAATATTGTTTTAAAAGCGTAAAATTAAAATTAAACTTGAATAATGTAAGATAAGCATTATTTAAGTTTTTTTCTTATTTAATAGGGAAAAATTATTGCAAAAAGTAGTCAAAATATGGTATACTATAATGTAGTAATATTAGAGGTAAACTTATGTTAGTAACTGTTGAAAACTTAAATTTAACATATGATAAAAAAAGAATATTTAATAATGCTAGTTTTAGAATCCTTGAAAATGAAAAAATTGGGGTAATAGGTAATAATGGGGTTGGTAAGTCAACCTTAATTCAAGTACTATGTGGAAAGGTATTACCAGATAGTGGGACTATCACTTATGAAAAAAATATTAAAGTAGGTTACTTAGATCAATATATGCATATTAATAAGAAACTTACGATTGAAGCATATTTAAAGGAAGCATTCAAAGAATTATATCAAGAAGAACAAGTAATGAATGCAATGCTTGATGAAATGAAAACCATGACTGACCATACTTTAATTGACCGTTATGTTAGAAATACAAGTCGCATTAGAGAAGAATTAGAAAGTAAAGACTTTTATGCTTTAAATTCCAAAATTGCAAGAATTGCTACGGGACTTGGAGTGGTTAATTATGGGATGAATACGGTGATGGAGCATTTATCAGGTGGTCAAAAAATGAAAGTAATTTTAACAAAGTTATTACTAGAACAGCCGGATTTACTGATTTTAGATGAACCAACTAATTTTTTAGATACTGTTCATGTGGAATGGCTTGTTAAATATTTGAAAGAATATAAAGGGAATTTTTTTATTGTTTCTCATAATCAAGAATTTTTAAATGATGTTGTAAATGTTATTATGGAATTAGAGTTTGGTAAGATTACTAGGTATAAGGGTAATTATGAGACTTATAAAATAAAAAAAGCGATGCAAGTTGAAAACTATGAACGGGAGTATCTATCCCAACAGCGGGAAATTAAACAATTAAATGATTATATCGCTAAAAATAAAGTTAGAGCATCAACTGCGAAAATGGCAAAAAGTAGAGAGAAAAAACTTGAAAAAATTGAAGTAATGGAAAAACCTAAAAGTGGAGATATCCATTTAAATCTATCATTTAATTATAAACCCATTTATTCTCGTAAATTATTAGAAGTAAAAGATTTGGAAATTGGCTATTATAAATCCTTACTTCCTGCTATGAACTTTACGATACCAAGTGGTGAAAAACTTGCAATTACGGGATTTAATGGAATTGGTAAAACAACTTTATTAAAGACCCTTGTTGGCGAATTAAAACCCATTGATGGAAGTTTTAAGTTTGTTGATGATGCTTTAATTGCTTATTTTGAACAAGAACATAATTTTATCCATCCAGAGTATACACCGATGCAAGAAATTTCCAATCTTTATCCTTTAATGGATGAAAAAGATGTTAGAACAAGACTTGCAAGATGTGGACTTGTAGGTAATTTAGCCCTTCAACCGATAAAAACTTTAAGTGGTGGTGAACAAGCAAAGTTAAAATTATGTAAAATTATGATGAAAAAGGCTAATGTTCTTATCCTTGATGAACCTACTAATCATTTAGATAAAATTGCTAAAGAAGAACTACTAGAATATCTTAAAAAATATCAAGGAACGGTTATTTTTGCAAGTCATGAAAAGGATTTTATTGAACGTCTTGCCACAAGAATATACAATATTGAAGATTTGTTACTCTAAAATTATAGTGATATGTTTGATAAAAAAAACATATTTTGATAAAATATATAATAAGAAAAAAGGAGGATAATTTATGGTACGTGTACATATGATGGTAGGAATTCCTGGAAGTGGTAAAAGTACATATGCAAAACAATTGCATCAAGAAAAAGGCTATATGATAGTTTCAACTGATGTTATTAGAATGTTGCACCATGATTGGGAAGAATCCCTAATTTGGCCAGAAGTTTATCGTTTAACCGCAGAACACTTAAAAAATGGAATTGATGTCATTTTTGATGCGACCAATATTACCCCCAAAGTTAGAAAACGATTTAGAGATGAAGTAAATAAACATTTTGAAGAATTTGAAGTTATCGCTTATTATTTTGATACTTTACCTAGTATTTGTGCAAGCCGGGTTGAATGTCGTAATCAAATGGCTAATGAGCTTTATTTACCAGTTGAAGTTGTCTATTCATATGGTGAAAAAATTATTAAACCAACGCTTGAAGAAGGATTTATCGAAATAATTGATGTTAATGACTTAGAAAGGAAAAAATATGAGTAATGCAAAGTGGCTTGAAACATTAAAACTTTCAAATGTTGAAGTTAATGATGATATTATAAATGGTGAAATTACATCAGTTAAAGTAAAGCAAAGCGATAATTCCTGGCGTATCTATATAACTTTAGGAAGAGTGCTTCCATGGGATGAACTTTCTGACATGTTTGAAAAAATTAAAAATGCATTTATTGCTAAATACAATGTTTCAAAAGTATTATTTACAATTAGATGGTTAGATCCAACTATAACAAGTGATGATTTAATTACTTACTTTAAGGCAGGAGTGGAAGTATGTAAAAAGATTAAAGCTACAACCATTTTACTTGCGGAATTTCCTTGTCAAATTAAAGAAAATAACTTAATTCTTAAAGTTCCAACGATTGATAACCAAAATGTTGTTGATGAACATTTACCTCTAATTCAAGCCTTTTTTGTTAATTATGGAATTGGCCATATTAAGGTGAGTAGTTCAATTGATATTGATGAGGTTTCGAAAGGAGATTTACATCATGAATCAATTGTGCGAATGGAAGATCAAAATGAAGCTAAAAGTGTTGAACTATATCAACAAAAGAAAGCTGAAGTAGCAGAAGGAAAAGAAGAATCAACCTTTTATCGAAGCAACTTTAACCGCGTTTTAACAATTGTTCTTCATGAAGTTCCGATGACAAGCATGGAGGTAGAAGAATTCAGACAAATCAATGGAACTAATAAAGTTGAAACTACTGGTATTGTGGTTAAAGCTTCAATTCGGGAATTAAAAGCCAAAGATGGTAGAACTTTAAGATTATTTGAAGGAGTTATTACAGATTTTCAAGATTCAATTATCATAAAAAGATTTTACCGGGAAAGTGATGCTAAAATTTTTGAAGAAGATATTAAGCCTAATAAACGGGTTGTGCTTCAAGGTAATATTCAATGGGATGATTTTGCGAAAGATGTTGTCATTATGTGTGACCGAATTACGGTGTGTGGGGTGGATGCTTCAAGACAACGCTTTGATAGTAATTTAGAAAAACGGGTTGAACTTCATGCCCATACTAAAATGTCAGTTCTTGACAGTATTTTAAATGTTGATGAATATGTGGAACAAGCAAAAAGATTTGGTCATAAGGCTCTTGGTGTAACCGACCATGCTAATTGTCATGTTTTACCTGAGTTTTTTGCATTATGTAAAAAGAATGATATTAAACCGATTGCGGGGGTTGAAGCTTATTTTGTGGATGATACTAATTTAAGAATTGTTCATCCATATGATGAAGATATTGATCTTAAAAAAGCCACATATGTGGTTTTTGACCTTGAAACAACGGGATTAAGTGTTAATTACAATGAAATAATTGAAATAGGAGCAGTCAAAGTAAAAGATGGAATGATTATTGATTCATTTTCAAGCTTTGTTAAACCTAAAAACGTAATTTCTAGTTTTATAACTGAACTTACAAGTATTACTAATGAAATGGTCGCAAATGCCCCATCGATTGAAAATATCTTTAAAGACTTTTTAGCCTTTATTAAAGGTAGTGTGCTTGTTGCCCAAAATGCAGATTTTGATACAGGCTTTTTATATCAAACAATGCGTAATCAAAAAATTGAAGTTACTCGTTATCCTTGTATTGATACGCTTGATTTAGCTCGTACTTTATATCCTGAAGGATTAAAAAACTATAAACTTGAAACTATTGCTAAATACTTGAAAGTTGAAATTGAACAACAACACCGTGCAATCCATGATGCAAGAACCACAACTAATGTGTTTAACCGAATGCTTGTTGATTTATTTAATATGGGAATCACCAAATATAAGATGATTGATTCATTGATTAAACCTGAACAACTTGCGAAAACGAAAAGACCTACTCATTTATGTATTTTAGTACGAAATAAAGTAGGACTTAAAAACTTTTATAAGATTATATCAGATGCTCATACGACGCATTTTAACCGTGATGCTTGCGTTTATAAGTCAGTTCTTGAAAAGTATCGTGAAGGTTTATTAGTAGGTAGTGGTTGTGCTAATGGTGATATTTTTGAAACTGCTTATGAAAAGTCATATGAAGAACTATTAGATAAAGTAAGTTATTATGACTATTTGGAAGTCCAACCTCCTGAATGTTATAACTGGATATTTGAAAATATGTCAGATGAAGAGCGGCTTCCAATCATTCAAGATATTATTAAAAAAATCATTTCTGCAGGTTATGAGAAAAATGTGCTTGTAGTTGCAACTGGAGATGTTCATCAATTATTAAAAGAAGATAGTAAATACCGAAGTATTTATCTATCGGTTGCAAGACCAAATGGTGGAGGACCACATCCTTTATCAAGGTATGCTCCATTAAATATGCATTTTAGAAGTACTACGGAAATGCTTGATGATTTTAGTTTCTTACCATCTAATGAGGCCTATGATTTAGTCGTTACTAATACGAAAAAAATTAATGAAATGATTGAAGAATATCCATTATTTCCAAACAAACTATACGTTCCTCGTGATGATTTTATGAGTAAAATTGGCGTTCCTTCAATGAAAGAAGCTGTTTATGATATTTCTTTTGCCACGACTAGAAAAAAATATGGAGAAGTATTACCTCTATATGTACAAGAACGTTTAGAAAAAGAATTAGAAGCAATAATTGGTCATGGTTATTTTTCCGTATATTTTATTTCCCACTTACTTGTTAAAAACTCCAATGAAGCTGGTTATATTGTTGGAAGTAGGGGTTCAGTAGGTAGTAGTTTTGTGGCTACAATGATGGGAATTACCGAAGTAAATCCTTTAAAACCACATTATGTGTGTCCAAAATGTAAATTTAGTGCTTTTAAACTAAGTGATGAAGAAAAAGAAAAATACCATATGAATGTACCTACGGAACTTGATACTAAACTCAAAAAAGTTGGTGTAGGTATGGACCTTGAAGATGCATATTGTCCAGTTTGTGGTGAAAAATTAAATAAAGATGGTGTTGATATTGCTTTTGAAACATTTTTGGGATTTAAAGGTGATAAAGTTCCCGATATTGACTTGAATTTTTCAGGAGAATATCAAGCTAAAGCTCATTTATTCTGCCAAGATACATTTGGTATTGATAATGCTTTTAGGGCAGGTACTGTCTCAACGGTTATGGAAAAAACTGCCTTTGCTTACACGAGAGATTATTACCGAAACAAGAATATTGAAATTAGAAAAACGGAAATTGAACGAATTGCTAATTTTATTGCGGGGTCTAAAAAAACAACAGGACAACATCCAGGTGGTATTGTTATTGTTCCTGATGATATTGAATATACTGATATTATCCCTGTTCAATATCCACCAGTTGATAGTTCTGAATTAGAAAATCAAAATTGGCGGACTTCACATTATGATTATCATAGTTTTGAAAGTAATTTACTTAAGATGGATATTCTAGGACATGATGATCCAACTGTTATTAAACAACTAATGGATTTTGTACATGCGGAACCTGAGGTCTTTCCTTTTAGTACAGTTGAAGGAATTCCTTATGTTGATGATGATGTGCTTTCATTATTTAGTTCAAAAGAGGCTTTAAAAATAAATGGTGATGATATGGACCGTTTCTCAAGTGGTACGAAAGGAATTCCGGAATTTGGTACTAACTTTGTTAGAGGAATGCTCGAAACTATTAAACCAAAAAGTTATGAAGATATTATTAAAGTATCCGGACTTTCTCATGGAACCGATGTTTGGAACCGTAATGCGGAAGAATTAGTAACGGGATCTAATCCTTTATATCCAAAGGTTGAATTTAAGGAAGTTATAGGATGTCGTGATGACATTATGCTTTATTTATTGGAAAAGAACCTTCCTGCTCATGATGCTTTCACAATTATGGAAGGTGTAAGAAAAGGAAAAGGCTTAAAACCAGAACAAGAGGCTTTAATGATTAAGTATAATGTTCCAGATTGGTATATTTATAGTTGTAAACGAATAAAATACATGTTCCCAAAAGCCCATGCGACCGCATACGTTATTATGGCCTTAAGAATTGGTTGGTTTAAGGTTCATCGTCCAATTTATTATTACGCAGCATTTTTCTCTAAACGAGCTAAGGAGTTTGATCCAGAAATATTAGCTAATGGTCGTAATGCTATTCGTAATAAAATTACTGAATTTGAAACAAAACTTTCCAAAAAAGAAGAACTTACTAATAAAGAAAGTGATTTATTAGGAGTATTATATATTGCTTTAGAAATGGTACTTCGTGGTTATTATTTCCGACAAATTGATATTGAAAAATCAGAAGCTACGGATTTTGTGATTGCGGATGATAAAAAATCTTTATATTTACCATTTATTAGTGTTGATTCATTAGGTGATGCTGTGGCAAAATCAATTATTGAAGCTCGCCATAAACATCAGTTTACTTCAAAAGCTGATTTTGAATATCGGACATCAGTAAATAAAAAGCAATATGCAAGATTAAAAACTTTAGGGGTTTTGGATAATTTACCAGAAAATGATACATTATTATAAAAAAGGTATTGTTTTAATAAATAATGATAAAATATAAAGGAGGATATTAAAATGAAATTTGGAAATAATTTTGCATTTAAAAATGCAATGAAAGCCGAAAATACATCAAGTACGACGGCTAGTATTAAAGGAATAGGACTTAAAACTTTATTGTTAGTTTTCATAATGATTGTTTCAACCGTCTTTATGATGTCTAATTTTTATAGATTTGGTGTTTATGCCTTATACATTTATATTGGAGTTGCAATTATTAATTTTGTTTTACAATTTATAATTTGCTTTGTTCCATCATCTACAAGAATACTTTCAATACCCTATTCGATTTTTGAAGGTTTAATGCTTGGTACAATTATTGGAATTGTTGAACTTGTAATGCCAGGCGAAGGTTTTCAACTTGCGGGACTTGCATTAATTTTAACAATCGCTATATTCCTTGCCGCAACAATTCTTTATACAACTGGGGTAATTAAAGCTGGTCATTTCTTTAGGGGTTTTATGTTCTCGGTTTTACTAGGAATTATGATTTCATCACTTGTAATTAGTATTATTGGCATATTTAATTCTTCAATTTACACATTATTATTTTCTAATGAATTAGGAATTATTATATCTGTTATTATGATTATTGTAGCTGGCTTATATGTTGTTATTAGTTTAGATAATGCAACTCAAATAGTTCTAAGTGGCTGTGATAAAAAATATGAATGGTATGCGGCTTTTGGAATATTATTAAATATTGAATGGCTATTTATTGAAATATTTAGATTATTGTTATACTTAAAACAATCAAATGATAAATAATCTATATCAAAATAGTTGTAATATTATGAAAAAAGTGGTAAAATAATATGGTAAAAATTCGACAGAAATTTAGGAGGATTATAAAATGGCTGTAAGAATTGCAATTAATGGATTTGGTAGAATTGGACGTCTAGCATTCCGCCAAATGTTTGGACAAGAAGACTTTGATATCGTAGCAATCAATGACTTAACTGGTGCTGCAGACCTTGCTTATTTATTAAAGTATGATACTGCACAAGGTCGTTATAAAGACCACGAAGTAAGTAGTACTGATCATTCAATTATTGTTGATGGTCATGAAATTGAAGTTTATGCTATTAAAGATGCTAATGAATGTCCTTGGAAAGAATTAAATGTTGATGTAGTAATCGAATGTACTGGTTTTTATGTAAGTAAAGAAAAATCAATGGCTCACATCAATGCTGGTGCGAAGAAAGTTATCATTTCTGCTCCTGCAAAAGGTGTTGATATGACTGTTGTTTACAATGTTAACCACACTAAATTAACTGGTAATGAACAAGTTATTTCAGCTGCTTCATGCACAACTAACTGTTTAGCTCCAATTGCTAAAGTTTTAAACGACAAATTTGGTATCGTTAAAGGCTTCATGACAACTGTTCACGCTTATACTGGTGACCAAAATGTTCTTGATGCTCCTCATAAAAAAGGTATTCAATCTCGTCGTGCTAGAGCTGCTGCAGCGAACATCGTACCTACTACAACTGGTGCTGCTGTTGCTGTTGGTGAAGTTTTACCTGAATTAAAAGGCAAACTTGATGGTATGGCACTACGTGTTCCTACAATCACTGGTTCAGTTGTTGACCTAGTTTGGGAACCTGCTCGTCCTGTTACCGTTGAAGAAGTTAACGCTGCTGTTAAAGAAGCTGTAAGCGAAACTATTTATTATACTGAAGATCCTATCGTTTCATCTGACGTTATTGGTCAAACTTGTGGTACTTTATTTGATGCTAAGTGCACAAAGATTATGAACGTTGATGGCAAGCAATTAGTTAAGATCATCACTTGGTATGATAATGAAATGAGTTATACTGCTCAAATGGTTCGTACCGCAAAATATTTAATTTCTAAATAAATCAAAAAATAAGAAAGGTTGATAATTTCAGCCTTTTTTGTTTATTTTTCAGTTTTTTCCATAAAATATAAATAGATTTAACTTATGAAAGGCATAAAAATATGGATAAGAAACTGAATAAATTACTTAAAATTTTATTATTGTTACTAATTATATGGGTAGTTTTTAATATTTATCAAGAATTAATAACATTATTAAAGGTTGTAATTAACTTTTTATTACCGTTTATTTTAGGCTTTACGATTGCTTTTTTATTAAATCCTTTAGTTGATAAATTAGAAATGAAAGGCTGTAATCGAAAGGCTACATCATGTGTTTTGGTAATTGGTATCATGATTTTAATTTTTAGTATTATTATTTTTATTACTCCAAGCGTAGTAGAAGAAGGAAATAAAGTGCTTAATAATCTTCCTATATATGTTCAAAATGTGAAAGATTTGGTTAACAAACTAGGTGGTAAAATTTTAAAAATGCAAGTTGAAGTTGATTTTAAGAAAGAATATTTTCCTATTGTTTTAAAATATTTTGGTAAAATTATTCAATCTACTTTTTCCTATATTATTTTAGTAATTATTGGATTTGTTTTATCGTTATATTTTTTAATTGATTATCATAAAATTATTACGAAATTAAAGGATTATTTAGTTTTAAAAGGTAAAGAAAATGTACTTTTTTTATTGCGTGAACTAAATAAAACGATGTATGCGTATTTTAAAGGGGTTGTTTTTGTAATAATTATTTTATCAATTGCAAGTACATTATGTTTTGTGATGCTTGGAATTGAACTGCCAATTCTTTGGGGCATTATTATTGGTTTAACTAATGTGATTCCCTATGTTGGACCCTATATTGGTGGTTTTATCGTGGGATTATTCACACTTGGGTCAAGTCCTAGTAAATTATTATATGTAATCCTTGTGGTTGTAGTGCTACAACTAATTGAAAGCAATTTTATTACCCCGGCGGTTGAAAGTAAAACTGTTAATACACACCCAATAATTGTTATTCTATTTATGATGCTTTTTAGCGAAATGTTAGGGGTTATTGGCATGTTACTTGCTGTACCAATTTTATCAGTTTTACAAGCTACCATAAAATGGCAAAAATCAAACTAAAATAAAGAAAAATTGTAAAAAAAAGTATTAATCATTTTACAATATTTTTGGTTTATGATATAATAGATGTATAAAATGCTAAAAAATATAGTAAAATCGGTTGATTTTTTCAAGGGAGTGAATGTATGTTATCAAAAGGTCAAAAAGTTTACATGTACATTAGTGCAATTTTGTCAATGTTGATTGGAATTATTGTCTTTATTCCATTTAGAACATTACCATTTTTGTGCAAGATGGAAAATGTAGAAACTGTTATGAAAGCAGAAATGCTAATCAAATTTGTAATTATACCTGTTGTAATTATTTTATTATCTATTTACGCAAATGTAAAAAAATATCGTGACTTACAAGAGTGTTTAGATAGATCTAAAGTAGTAAACGTAATGAGCTATTTCCCAATTGTTTCTTACTTGGCTGCTATTTTAGTGTTTGTTATTCACACATTAGCTTATAGTTGTGAACCTCTTGGATTTGGTCCATGGGCTGTAATAATGGTATTACTAATCTTATATTTAGCTTTTGTGGTTGTTGGATTCCATTGTTTTTCCAATTTATTATTTAAGTTAAGTATTACTACAACTATAATTTTAGACTGTGTTATTTTAGCAGTAACAGTGTGCTTTGTTATAGTTGCATGGAGAGTTGATGTAAATTACCTTGATGTATTTAAAGCAGAAGAAGCGTTTGTTGGACATGGTGATCCAATTCTATTCTTCCTATACATTATTACAGTAATTTCATTCATTGTTATTTGCGCAAAACTTGCAAGAATTTTCAAAAAAGATAATCGTAGTATTTATGTATGTGATGAAGCACTTGAAAGAGATTATGATCGTATTGTAAAAAGAGAATATAATCGTGCTTACAATGACATTATGGATGATTTTGAAATTTATTTCAAACAACATTTTGAAGATGAGTTTGATCCAAAAGGAAAAAAGCCTGAAGTAAAAGAAGGAAATACTTTAGAACATTGCCCTAAATGTGGTGCTGAATTAACTTCAGGAAATGAGTTCTGCCCAAACTGTGGTGCTAAAATTGAAATAAAAGTAGAAGAATCCGAAGCAGAAAATAAAGAAAACGTTGAATCTACTGAGTCATCTCAAGAATAAGTAGTAGAAAGGAAAAATATTATGTTAAATAGTAGAGAAAAGAAAGTAATGTTTATAAATAGTATGATTTCCGTTGCTATTGCTTTTGCAATTTGCATTCCTTGGGGATTAAGTGGAGTACCTCGTGTTGAAATAATTTTAAAAGCAATAGTTTTACCAATTATTTCATTAGTTTTATTTTTAATAAATTTATCAACTAAATATCGTAATTATCGTCCATCATTACGTTATACAACAGTAGCTTGTTATATGCCGATTTTTACTACAATGGCTGCGTTGTTATTTGATGGTTTAATGATGCTTGTGAGATCAACTGATCCTTATACGACAACCCATTGGATTATTAATGTGATGGTTTGCTCATTATTATTTGTTAGTATTGTAGTTGTATCTCATCAATTATATAAGTTTGTGGTAACATTTAGTAAAAATGAAATGATGCTAATTGATACAGTTGTTGCACTCGTATTCATAGGATTATTATTCTATATGAATGATATGGGAAATAAATATGTTGCTTTAGTTAAAGGAAGCACAACCTTTAATTCATCGGTATTTTTCTTGATTATTCCAATTGTATTTGGTGGTTTAATTACTGGTTTACATGTATTATCAATGGTTAAATTATATAAATTAAATCCTGAATATTCAGTTGAATCAAGAACACGTTTAATTAAAGATTTTATTGAAGCTCATAAGAAAGAATATGATAAAGCTGAACAACATATTCTTGAACAATTATTTACTTATACAAGAGACCAATTAGGATTATGTGGTTTAGAAAACGATGAATTAGAAACTTTAAGACATGAAATTGAGGTGATTGAAAGCATGAAAACAGCACTTGAAATAGAAATCGAAGAATTAAAGAAGAGTATCGCTGAAGAACAAGAAAAACCTCCGGTATTAGATGCTAGAGTAGTTGCACTACAAGATAAATTAGCTCATTTACAAGTTTTACTTGCTCAAATGCAATTAGAATATGTTAGTGAACAAAATAAAGTTACTGAAGAAAGAAATACACTTGAAAATGAAAAAGCAACATTGAATGCGGAAAAAATTGCTTTTGCAAAAGAAAAAGCTGAATATGTTCCTGAAGTAATTGAAAAAGTAGTTGAAGTAATGAGCCCAGAAAGTAAAGCTGAACTTGATGCTTTAAGAAAAGCTGAAGAAAAACATCGCGTTGAACATGCTGAACTTGAATATTTAAGAACTTCTGAAGCTGAACGTCGTGCAGACCGTGCTGAACTTGATGCTTTAAGAAGAGCAGAAGCTGAGCGTATTGCAGAACACATTGAACTTGAAAAATTACGTGAAGCTAAAAAAGCTTATGAAGTTGAACTTGCAAGACTATCTGAAGAAGCTAAAACTGAAAAAGAAGTTCATCAAGCAGAATGCGCAAGACTTGAGGAAGAAGCAAAAGCTGCAGAAGCTAATCATCAAGCAGAAGTAGCAAGATTATCTGAAGAAGCTAAAGCTGAAAAAGAAGCTCATCAAGCAGAATGTGCAAGACTATCTGAAGAAGCAAAAGCTGCAGAAGCTAATCATCAAGCAGAAGTAACAAGACTATTTGAAGAAGCTAAAGCTGCAGAAGCTAATCATCAAGCAGAAGTAGCAAGACTTGAAGAAGTTGCAAAAACTACTGAAGAAACTCATCAAGCTGAAATTGCAAGACTTGAAGAAGTTGCAAAGGCTGAAAAAGAAGCTCATCAAGCAGAAGTAGCAAGACTTGAAGAAGTTGCAAAAACTACTGAAGAAACTCATCAAGCTGAAATTGCAAGACTTGAAGAAGTTGCAAAGGCTGAAAAAGAAGCTCATCAAGCAGAAGTAGCAAGACTTGAAGAAGTTGCAAAAACTACTGAAGAAACTCATCAAGCTGAAATTGCAAGACTTGAAGAAGTTGCAAAGGCTGAAAAAGAAGCTCATCAAGCAGAAGTAGCAAGACTTGAAGAAGTTGCAAAAACTACTGAAGAAACTCATCAAGCAGAAGTAGCAAGACTTGAAGAAGAGGCAAAAGTAGTAGAAGCTGAACGTCAAGCTGAAAAAGAAGAACTTGCAACATTAAGAGAAGCTGAGGAAAAACGTCGTGCTGATCATGCGGCTGAACTTGCAAGACTTGAAGAAGAAGCAAAAGCAGTAGAAGCTGCCCATCAAGCTGAACTTGCAAGACTTGAAGAAGAAGCAAAAGCGGCAGAAGAAGCAAGACTAGCTGAAGAAGCAAGACAAGCTGAAATTGCAAAAGCGGCAGAAGAAGCAAGACTAGCAGAAGAAGCAAAAGCGGCAGAAGAAGCAAAAGTGGCAGAAGAAGCAAAAGCAGCAGAAGATGCAAGAGTTGCTAAAGAATTAGAAGAACTTGATTCACTTAGAAAAGCTGAAGCTGAAAGAGAAGCTGAAAGAATAGCTAAAGAAAAAGAAAAAGAAGCTCGTGAAAAATTAAAGAAGAAAAAAGTATTTAAACCTTCATATGAAAAAGTTGTTAAATATGCATCAACTATTCCTAATAAAGAAATTAAAGTTGTTCCAAATGCAAAAGGCAACATTAGTAGATATTTCTTTGGTAAGAGATTATTCTTAATTACTATGTCAACTAATAATGATTATCGTATTACTTTCTGTAGTAATCAAGAAAAAGCTTTCCCTCTAATTGTTGAATATCCTGGAACAATTGTTAAAGCTACTAGTCCTAAGGGCGAACAATGGTTTAGATTAGTTAATAAAGGCGAATTAGATGAAAAACTAGTTAAGAACATTATTAAGAATTCAATTGCATACTATGAAGAATTAGATGCTGAAAAGCAAAGATTAATTGAAGAAGAAAAAGCTCGTAAACAAGCTGAAAAAGATGCAATTAAAGCTGAAAAACAAAAAGCAGTTGAAGAAGAAAAAGCTCGTAAACAAGCTGAAATGGCAGCAGCTCAAGCTGAAAAAGAAGCTAAATTACAAGCCGCAGCTGAAGAAAAAGCTCGTAAAGATGCCGCGTTAGCTCTTGAAAAAGAAAAACTTGCAAAACAAAAAGCTGCTGAAAAAGAAAAAGAAAAGTTAGCTAAACAAAAAGCTCTTGAAAAAGAAAAACTAGCTAAACAAAAAGCTGCTGAAAAAGAAAAAGAAAAGTTAGCTAAACAAAAAGCTCTTGAAAAAGAAAAACTAGCTAAACAAAAAGCTGCTGAAAAAGAAAAAGAAAAGTTAGCTAAACAAAAAGCTCTTGAAAAAGAAAAACTAGCTAAACAAAAAGCTGCTGAAAAAGAAAAAGAAAAGTTAGCTAAACAAAAAGCTCTTGAAAAAGAAAAACTAGCTAAACAAAAAGCTGCTGAAAAAGAAAAAGCTGCCGCAGTTTCTAAAGAAGAACAAGCAGCATAATACAAATCGATGATAAAGATTAGTAAATATAGAGTAAATTTTAGAGACTAGTTGGTTGGTGAAAAACTAGATTACTCGTATTGAAGCTCCTTTTGAGAGGAATTAACAATTCCCGGTAGTTACGTTATAACTAATTAAGTGTGTGGTTATGTAACTACAAATTAGGATGGTACCGCGATTTATTCGTTCCTATGCTTAGGCATGGGAACTTTTTTTAAGCAATGAAGGGAAAAAGATAATATGAAAAATTTAAAAAGTTATGAAATTAGACAAATGTGGCTTGATTTTTTTGCCAGTAAAGGTCATAAAATTGTACCAAGTGCATCGCTAATTCCAATTGATGATCCTACTTTACTTTGGATTAATGCAGGGGTTGCCCCGCTTAAAAAATATTTTGATGGTCGTGAGAAGCCTGAAAATCCTCGTTTATGTAATGCTCAAAAGTCATTACGTACTAATGATATTGAAAATGTTGGAAAAACAGCTCGTCATCATACCTTTTTTGAAATGTTAGGTAATTTTTCAATTGGTGATTATTTTAGAAATGAAGCTTTGGAATTTGCAAGTGAGTTATTATTTGATGAAAAGTGGTTTGGAATTCCTCGGGATTTAATTTATATTACTTATTATCCAGATGATAAAGATACTTACAATAAATGGGTTAGTTTAGGTGTTAATCCTGCGCATTTAGTTCCGATTGCTGATAACTTCTGGGAAATAGGAGAAGGACCTTGTGGACCTGATACGGAAATTTTCTTTGACCGTGGTGAAAAATATGACCCTAATGGTTTAGGTATTAAATTACTTGCGGAAGATATTGAGAATGATCGTTATATTGAAATTTGGAATATTGTGTTTAGTCAATTTAATTCAACTCCAGGTTTAAAGCGTGAGGATTATCCGGAATTACCTAGTAAAAATATTGATACAGGTGGTGGACTTGAAAGATTTGCTTGTGTTTTTCAGGGAGTTGAAACTAATTATGAAACGGACTTATTTATGCCAATGATTAAATATGTTGAGACGTTATCCGGCATTAAATATGGTGAATGTTCACAGTCTCAAAAGATGGCATTTAGAGTTATTGTTGATCATATTAGAAGTGTTGTTTTCGCTCTTGCTGATGGGGCCATTTTATCAAATGAGGGTCGTGGCTATGTATTAAGAAGAATCTTAAGACGTGCGGTTAGAATGGGAAAACGTTTAGGTATAAATGAACCTTTCTTATATAAAATTGTTTCAGTTGTAATTGAAAATATGAAGAGTTTTTATTCATATTTAGTTGAAAAAGAAACCATTATTACTAAATTAGTTAAAATAGAAGAAGAAAATTTCTTAAAAACTTTAGAATCAGGCGAAAAGAAACTTAATGATATTATTGAAAATGCTAAAAGTAAGATAATTAGTGGTAGTGATGCTTTTTTACTATATGACACTTTCGGCTTTCCGATTGAATTAACGGTGGAAGCTGCCGAAGATAAAGGTTTTACGGTTGATATTGATGCTTTTAATAATGAACTTCAAAAACAAAAAGAAAGAGCTCGTAAAGCCCGTAATAGTGAACAATCAATGAATACGCAAAATGAAGAATATATAAATTTTAAAAAAGAATCATTATTTGTTGGCTATGATACTTTAAATTGTGATGCTAAAGTAATAGGAATCTTTAAAAATGGTCATGAAGTAAAAGAAGCCAATGGTGAAGTTATTGTACTATTTGATAAAACGCCTTTTTATGGTGAAAGTGGTGGTCAAAATGGTGACCAAGGACATTTAATAATTAATAATGAAACTTTCAATATTTTAAATACAATGAAATTTCCAAATGGTCAATCTGCTCATATCGTAAATATGAAAGATGCAATTCTTCATGAAGGGGATGCAGTTTTTCTTGAAGTAGACGAAGCCTTTAGAGCAGATACTGCTTCTAACCATTCCGCAACCCATTTATTAAATGAGGCTTTAAGAATGGTTTTAGGTAAACATGTTATTCAACAAGGTAGTCAAGTAACAAATGAAGGTTTAAGGTTTGATTTTAATAATTATGAGAATTTAACTTCAAAACAAATTTTGGAAATTGAACAAATTGTTAATAAAGCAATTAAAGAAAATAATATTGTGACAACAACAATTACAACCATTGATAAGGCTAAAGCTCTTGGGGCTCAAGCTGTGTTTGGTGAAAAGTATGGTTCTAAGGTTAGATTAGTGGAAATGGCTTATAGTAAGGAACTTTGTGGTGGTACGCATGTTAAAAATACCATGGAAATTGAAAAATTTGCCATTTTAGGGGTTGAATCTAAAGGATCTGGTATTTTTAGAATTGAAGCTGCTACTAAAAATAATATAATAGCATCAGAACAAGAAAAATTAAGTGGAATAATTGAAGATTTGAAAAATTTAGAAGCAAAGCGTAAAGCTATTATGGCTAAAGCTAATGATGAAAAGATTACTCTTGTATCAAGTCCGATTATTTTACCTCGTTTTACTAGTAGTTATCAAGATATTTTAAATTATCGTGAGGCGTTAATTAAGGCTAGAAATGAAATAAAAGAACTAGATAAGGAATTTGATAATATTTATCGAGCACATAAATCTTCTAATTATGAATCTTTAATTAATAATAAATATCAAATTAATGGTATTGATGTGGTGATTACAAAACTTGAAGACTATGAAATTGATGTTGTAAAGGATATTATTGATAAGATTAGTGCTACTATGGCAAATTGTGTTGTGTTTATCGCAAGTGTAAGTCATGGAAAAATAGTTTTCATTGCTAAATCAAAAGGCAATAACAATCGCTCTGGGGATTTAGTTAAAACTGCTGCCATCATAACTGGTGGTAATGGTGGTGGTAGACCCGATTTTGCCCAAGCAGGGGGTAAAGATGTAAATAAAATTGATGAAGCCCTTGCAAAAGTAAAGGAAATGATCAAATAATGAGAATTATGGGACTTGATTTAGGTAATCGTACATGTGGGGTTGCTTTCAGTGATTTATCGGAAACGATAGCTACATCATATGATACGATACGTTTTAGAGAGAAAGATTTGCAAAAATGTTTAGAATGTGTTATAATGTTAATTGCTGAAAAAAAAGTAGATAAGATTGTGCTTGGACATCCCATTAATATGAATGGAACAATTGGGCCACAAGCTGAATATGTTTATGAATTCAAGGCAATGTTAGAAAAAAGCACTAATTTAGAAGTTATCTTATATGATGAAAGGCTTACTTCAGTTGAGGTTAATAACTTAATGATTTCCGCTGATTTGAGTAGGGCTAAACGCAAAAAGAAAGTTGATACTTTAGCTGCGACATTAATTTTACAATCTTATTTAGACAGTAAAAAAATGAATTAAAGGAGAATATTAAAATGAGTGAAATCAAACCAACTGATGGTCAATTAACGGTAATTGATGCTGAAGGCAATGAAAAATTATGTCAAATTTTATTTACATTAGAATCAGAAGAATTTAACAAGAAATATGTTGTTTTCTATCCCATTGAAGCACTAAATGATGATGATTCTGAACAAATTCAATTAATGGCGGCTTCATTCACAGAAGGTGAAGATGGCAGTGGTGAATTAAGTGAAATTGAAACTGACGAAGAATGGTCATTAATTGAAGATGCTGTTGCTGACTATGAAGCCCAAATGGATGAAGAATGTGATGGCGAATGTGAATGTGATGATGAATGTGAATGTGAAGAACATCATTGTTGTTGTCATCATCATGAAGAATAAATTAATAAGAAAAAACCATACTAAATCGGTATGGTTTTTAGTTTTCATTTTTATGAAGGGTAATTAAAATATAATCTAAGATATCATCATATATTTTACCATTTGTTTCATCAATTTCAAAAAGGTCAGTACCATTTGCAGGTCTTGCGATAGGAATTTTCGCAATAAGTTCGGTATTAAGTTCTTTTGCAACTTGTTCTCCACCACCATCACCAAAAATGTATTCTTTTTCATGATTGATTGGATTTTCATAATATGACATATTTTCAATCACCCCTAAAATTTCATGTCCTAATTTAGTAGCGGCGTGTCCGGCTTTTACCGCGACATGGGATGCTGATGGATGAGGGGTGGTAACTAGAATCATTTTGCATTCAGGCACAATGTTTTTAATGTCTAAGGTAATATCACCAGTTCCTGGTGGAAAATCAATAATGATAAAATCAGTGTCATCTGCCCATTTAACATCATAGAAGAAGTGATTTAGCATACTATTAAGCATACCACCTCTCCAAATTACGGGTTGGGATGGTTCAGTGAAAAATTCAGTGGAAATTATCTCTAGGTTTCCAGCTTTAATAGGGATTATTTTTTTGTTTTCATCGTATCTTGGATATTGATGTTCAAATCCTAAAATGGTAGGTAGGCTGGCTCCATATATGTCCGCGTCAATTACACCAACTTTAAAATTGCGTTTTACCATCCGGTAAGCGATGTTCGCGGCGACACTACTTTTGCCGACTCCACCTTTACCACTAATAACCCCAATATAGGTAATTTGTTTATTAACCGATGAGTTAAGGCCTTTTTCTTGTTCTATTTCAAGGCGAAGTCCTTTATAACCAGCCGTTATTTTAACTATTTTTGCGATTTCTCTTTTAAGGATTTTTTCGTAAACTTTATCGTTATTATGCATTGATACAATTAAAGTAATAAGGTCGTTATCATCATTGTAAGCAAGGTGCTTAATGGCGTTATTTTCCTTTAAAGTATTACCATTACTAGGATCGATAACTCCATCTAGTAATTGTCTAAGTTCATGTATTGTCATTTTATTCCTTCTTTCTAATTGGTAATTTATATTCACTTAGATAAATCTTAGGATTATTTGTTAAGATTCCATATAATTTAGTGGCGATAATTTCATAACGTAATGTTTCAGGAATTTTTGCTAATTCATTAGGTGATGAAAAAATCATTTTTTTCGTTGTTTTATTTAAAGAATTGAGATAATTAAGGCCTGTTTTATTGATACCTAAGATTCTTAAGTAATTTATGTTTGAAAGGTCAACCATCTTTAACTGAATAAGAAGAGAAATTAGGATCCTTCTAAGGCGATTAACTGAGTACTTTTTATTTTTTAAGGAATCAAGTAGGTTAGAATAAGTCTTTGTGAAGTCCCCATTTTTCATGATATAGTTGCCTAAACCTTCGCTATTACCATTTATTTTTTTGAAAGGATCAGTAAATGGAAATTGGAGAGTTTGAAAAGTAATTATTTTAAGTAAATTATTTTCAGCCGCTCTAGGGTCGATAAAATTAGGTTTATAAGGCAAATATTTATCGATATCTTCATTTTTTTGAAAGGATTCTCGAATATAAGACGCACTTGCAATGTTAGAATTTGAACATTCCTTTTGGTAATAATCACTAGTTCTTTTAATTAAATGAAGGTTAATGCTTAGGTTTTGATCTCTAATTACCCGGTAATACTGAAAGCCTAAAGTAAAATTGGGTTTATTAAATTCCTCAATTTCTGATGCTTCAATTTTCATTTTTGTTAAAACTTCAGTAAAATTTTTTTTGTGACTAGTTTTAGTAGAATTATTTTTAAAGGTTTTTAAGAATTCATTTGAATTAATTATTTCATAAAATCTTTCAAATTTTTTAAGATCGGTAGTTTCACATCCAATTACAATATCAGTTACTCCGATTTGGTTTAAAATGGAAACGGTGCTCCATGCAAAGTAATCGGCACTTTGGAGGGTGTAACTAACCGGAAGTTCAAGAATAATATCAATGTTTTCATTTTGTAAAATTTGAATTTTATCAAATTTATTGATAATAGAAATTTCACCACGCATGGTAAAGGAAGTAGAGGTAATGCAAATTAAAGGAGAATCAGGAAAAAGATTTTTTGCATTTGTAATTAGGTGTTTATGACCGTTATGAAAAGGATTTGCTTCAAAAATTAAACCAACTACTGGCATAAGGTTCTCCTTTCTTTTTAAATACTTATAGTTATTATACCAAAAAATGCATTTTTTCGCAATTCATTTATGCTATAATTTACGAAATGGAGGTATATTATGCATAAAATAATTAATTGTGAAGAGTTAAATGATTTAATTAAGAAAAGAAAAAAAGTAATTATCCGAGTTGTAACAAAATTTAATTACTTAGCTCAAATCTCAGAAGTATTAACTTCAAGAATTGTAAGTGAAAAACTAACGGGTTATGGAATGATGGAAAAAGAGGAGTTTGAAAAGTATTTAAAGAATAATAGACTAAACGTTAGTTTATTTGGGGATATTTACTTACTTGAACAAAATATGAAAGTTAAATGTTTACCATATTTTTGTAGATATGAAAGGATGTTATCACTAATAAGTGAGTAATATTTTCGTATTTAAGGCAAATTAGTGGGTAAATAGGCAATATTAATGAAGAGTTGTATAATTTTATGGTTCAATATTTGTCCTTCAGTATTTAGGTTGTGTTTTGCTTTAATAATATGTCAAAATATGGTATAATAAATAAGTTGGAGGGAGATTATGGACACTAAAAAAGAGAAGAAAATAACGAAAGTATTTTCGAAATTAAGTGTAATTTTAGCTAATCGTAAAAAGGAATCTAGTAAGGTTTATTTTACTAAACCTTCCTTAAAATCGATATTTTTATCAATCTTTTCATCACTACTAGTAGTTGATTTTATTTTTAGATTTATGAAACTATTTGATTATGAAAATGTAAATGTTACGGAAAACATTTATCAATTATTTGGGATTGCTTTAGGGGTAATGTTTGCAATTATCATCGTGGTTGTTGTTTCTAAACAAATAGTTTTAAGATATTTTAAGTTTATTTCTGCTCCCTTAGCAATTGTGGGAATTTTATTTAGTTATTATTCCTTTAATAATTTAAGTTTAACTATAGGCTCAGTGTTACTTGGCTTTGGTTATGGCCTTATTTTTGGATTAATTGTTAATTTATTTTTATATTCATTTGGAATGAGTGAACGATTAATATTTAGTTTAATCCTTATCTTATTATTTTTTAGTTATTCTTTTTATTTTAATGCAATTACCAATGAAGTAGTTATAAGAATTTATATGCCTTCTTTTTTAGCCTTAATTGTTTACTTATTATTTATTTTTTGTAGTGATTATTTTGTAATAATCGATAAAAGTGAAAAAGTTCCAAATTATTCATTGATATTGTTAGTTGGAATGTTATTTGTAGTTTGCATGAACCAAGCTTTTGTGGGGGCCATTGAATTAAGTGTTCATACGCGGGGCATTCAAGCAACAAAATCATATTATTCTACTACCTATTATATTGGATTTTTAATTTGTTGTTTAGTAACGGTTATTGCTTTCTTATATTCTAAAAAAGCTATAATTTTACTTATTATTGTTTACTTTATGTCACTATTTGGTGCTCATCAATTAACAATATTCAATATTGCTTATGATAGTAATTTAGCATTTTGGCGTTACGCCGCGGATTTGGCATATGGCTTTTCAAGTTCTTTAGGTTATATCATTATTTTTATGTTGATTGCTAAAGTCCTAGATGATAAAGCATCAAAGTTTAATCTTTTATATGTATCACTATGTGCTATTTGTTTTACTTTTTCAAGTGTCTTTTTATGCAAATATTTAATGAATATTGATACTAGAGCCATAGCGATTACAATGATGATTATGAATGCATTAATCGGTGTTATTTTAATTATTATCAATGTTCTTGGATATATCAATGTTTTAAAGATTAAAAGTGGTACCCCTGAAAGCATTGATAAAATAAAAACCAAAGATGTAATTATCGACCCTAATGAGGTTTTAACCCCCAAAGAAAAGATTGTATTTGACTTTTTGATTGAAGGTCTTACTTTAAGGCAGATTGCGGGGGAACTTAGTATGAAGTATGATTCAGTTAATTTTCATTATAAAAATATTTACCGAAAATTAGGGGTTAATTCAAAAATTGAATTAATCTTAAAGTATGGTGATGTTAATAAATAACGTATTTCCTAACGGAAATACGTTTTTTCCTAACGGAAATACGTTTTTTCCTAACGGAAATACGTTTTTTCCTAACGGAAATACGTTTTTTCCTAACGGAAATACGTTTTTTCCTAACGGAAATACGTTTTTTCCTAACGGAAATACGTTTTTTAAAATGGAAAAATTAAAATATTAACGTAATATAAGGTTGGTGATGTTAAATGAAAAAAGAAAAAGGAATCACTATTTTAGAGGTCATACTAGCAATCTTAATGATTAGTTTAGCTAGCACGATGGTGATTAAGGTTATAAGCCTTTATAATACTTATGATGGTAAATATGAAAAAGATCGGGCTTATTATAATGAACTGATAAAAGCCTATCATTTATTAATGACTGTCGATAATATAAAAACCGACAATAAAGTTCTTAAATATGGAAATGAACAATATGAAGTATATGTTGATGATAAGTTAGCTTTGTGGGTGAAAAATAATGCAATTTGTGAAAATTACTTTGGTGCGGAATATGAATTTAAATTAATTTATAATTTTTCATGTAAAATTGAAAATAATTATTTAGTATTAATGTTTGATGGGATTAATGGTCAAGATAATTTATTTGTGAGGTGGATATATGAGTGAAGTTTATGTTGTGGTTATTAGAAATAGAGTAAAGTGGGAAGTTAGGATAATTAGTCAAAATAATCAATGTTGTTTGGAAAATGATGATTTAATTTCATTATATGATGAGGTTATGCGTAATTTATTAATTTATTATCAAAATAAAACCAAGATAATTTGGTTATTTCACTTCTATAATCAAGCTTATATCAGGAGTGAAAGTAATAAGAAAAATAATATTAAAAATGAAATTTTATTAAAGTTTAATTACAATGTTGACAAAATTGTGACAATTAAAAAAGAAGTAAAGCAAAAAAAGTGGAATTATTTAAAAATATGGTGTTTAAATAAATTACAATATATGGAAGTAAAAGAATTTTTTAAAATGTTTAATCAAAAATTAAAACAAGGAATGTTATTATCTTTATATATTGAACAAAAATATAAAGATGAATGTCATGACTTAGTTTTTATCTATTTAGATGAAATGTTAGTGGGAATGCTTTATGATGAAGTTGGATTAAAACAAATAATTACTATTGATGATGATAAAGTAGATACTAAGATTATGCAATTGCTTGATAAAAATGATTATACTATTTCTAAAATATTGGTGCTTTCTGATAAAAAATCTTTAAAGATTGATGGTTTACACCATAGTCGTGTGGCTAGTGTGGTATAAGATGAAAAAGGAAAATGGATTTACAATTATTGAAGCATCTTGGTCGATGTTGTTAATTTTAAGTTTAATTATTGGAATTACGTATTTATCCCTTGCGGGTAAACAAACTATTACGGAATATACTATTCAACAGTATATGACAATTAATTATGTCAAAATAACAGAAATATTTTATAATTCTAAGAATAATTTTGAAGATGACATTAAGAAAATGTTTAATTATCAAGATAATCAGGTTATTTTGACTTATGATAACAAAGAATATGCAATTAAACTTACATATAGTGAAGAAATTGAAAAAAATATTCATCGATATCTTTTGAAAATTGAATTTCCAGAAAAGCTTAAAAACTTATCACTACGCTATTTTCGAGATTTGGAATTAATGAGGTGGCATTATGTCTAAAGAAAAAGGATTTTTAGCTTATTATAATCTTTTATTAATGATTGTTATTCTAGCAAGTCTTACAACGATAATCATTCGCAATGTTAGTGTTCAATATTTAGATAATGCTTATTTTAGTGATTGTTATTGCCGATCATTAATAGAAAATATTGGCCATAGATTGCTAGAAGAACTAAACGATAAAAAGCCGAAACGAAGTACCTATCATGAATATTTTTTTAATGCTAATGCGTATATTGGAGGCGGGTGCAATCTTATTGATAAGAATTCAAATAAATATTGTATTAGTATTCTTTTAAATCAAGCTGTCTTGTACAAGCGGGGATATGGTTTGCTGATTTATTGTTCGGTAGTTGATGATAAAATTGTAATTGAAGAATGGAGAGGAAAGCATGGATAATAAATATAATTATGTTGTCTTAAATGCCCAACATCAAAAAATTAAAAATAGTGGATATGCGAGTAGTAAAGAAGAACTTAAAGACTTTTTAGCAAGTTCAAACCTTAAACTTATTAGATGCAAGAAGGTAAGAAATTACACAAATTTAATGAATACTAAAATTAAAAGCATTGTGATTTCTAATTTTTGTGAAAACTTAGTGGTTATGTTAAAGTCCGGAGTATCTTTAGTTAATGCACTAAAAGCTTTTAATGAAAATTATCATCATTATTTGCTTAATAATATAATCAAAAAAATAATTCGAAACCTTCAAGCAGGAATGTCGTTTTCATCAAGTTTAGAATCCTTTAAACAGTATTTTCCTAGTCTTTTTATTATGATGATTAAAACAGGAGAAGAGGCAAATAAATTAATTGATGTGTTAGTGTATTTAAAGAATTATTATTATAAAGACCATTTGTTAAAACAAAAAGTAAAAAGTGCATTAATTTATCCTTGTCTACTACTTGGAATAACGATATTAATTATTGGGGTTTTGTTCTTTTTTATAATACCAAAATTTAAGGAAATTTTTGTTAATTTAAATTTGAAAGAAATGCCTAAAATAACAATAATCATTTTTAAAGTATCTAGTTTTTTTCAAAAAAATGCTATATTTGTGCTCCTTGGAATTTTATTTGGATATTTAATTATTAAAATGATTAGCCGGGCTAAGGGGAATTATACAATAGATTATTTAAAGACGAAGAGCTTAATTTATGGTAAAATTCAGAAGTGGTTAATTACTTCTAATTTCACAAGATCACTTGCCATGATGTATGGTAGTGGAATTCCATTATTTACGGCCTTATCTAAAACTATAAGTTTAATTGATAATAAATATTTAAGAAAAAAACTAGAAATTGTAAATACAAGGGTATATCAAGGTCAAAATTTATCTAGTGCGTTAAGTATAGTTGGATATTTTCCAATTATGATGATTGAAATGATTAAAATTGGGGAAGAATCAAATAATTTAGATAATGTTTTAAAAAGTACGGCTGATTATTATGATAATGAAGCTGATAATAAAACCTCAAAATTAACTAAAATTATTGAACCTGCGATTATTGTTTTAATGGCTTTAATTGTGACATTAGTTGTTATCGCAGTATTCTTACCTTTATTTAAAATTATGAATGAAATGATGGAGGTGTAAAATGAATAATGGAAAACTAATTCCCTATAATTATCACTTAAATTTAGATAAAATTTGGAATGAAGTATCATTAGATTGGATGTATGAACATGGTTGTTTAATATATGAAGATTGTTTTCAGTTGATTGCTTTAATTTATGAGGAATTTGCTTATTATACATGTAGTGAATTGTTTGTCACATCGACAAGTGAATTTCATGTTTATTTATTAAGTAAAGATGAATGGGTTAAAAAATATGAACTTTTAAAACTAATGGGAAAAGAACGTTATAATTATTCAAAATATAGTGAAAAATTAGAACCCAAAGTATTAAATGAAGAACCTAAAATTGAATATCAAGAAATCGATACTTCCCCGGTGGTTCAAATGGTTAATATTTGGATTGAAAAAGCCATAGTACTTGGGGCTAGTGACATCCATATTGAACCTCATGCTGGTGAATCAGTTATTAGAATTAGACTTGATGGCAAATTAACCGAGATGGATAAAATTAGAAAAGATTTATATGAAGAAGTTTTAGCAAGAATCAAGATTATGGCATCTCTTGATATTACTAAAAAGATGTTACCACAAGATGGTAAACTAAAATATCAAATCAAAGATAAAGATTATGACCTCCGGGTTAGTGCAGTTCCTACAGTTTTAGGTGAAAAAATTGTTATTAGAGTCTTAGATAAAATGCGATTATATGCTAATTTTAATAATTTAAATTATACAAATAATGAGGAAAAAATCATTAAATCATTATTAAGTGAAAAGTCAGGAATGATTCTTGTTACGGGTCCAACTGGATGTGGAAAAACAACGACTATGTATACTTTTTTAAATGAATTAAACAAGCAAGATAGTAATATTGTGACAATTGAAGATCCGGTTGAATATACCATTGATGGTATTAACCAAATTCAGGTTAATCAACAAGCAGGTTTAACCTTTGCGAGTGCATTACGGAGTATTTTACGTCAAGACCCTAATGTTATTATGATTGGTGAAATTAGAGACGAAGAAACCGCCTCAATTGCGATGAGAGCGGCTCTTAGTGGTCATTTAGTAATTTCAACACTTCATACAACATCAAGTATTGGGGCAATTACAAGGTTATTAGATATGGGGATTCCCAAATATTTAGTTAGTAGTGCTTTAAGGGTGGTTATATGTCAACGTTTAGTTGAAGTACTTTGTCCAAAATGTAAGGAAGAAAGAAAACTAACTTTCGATATTAGGCAAAAGCTTGAAATAAACGATGATGTAAAATTATACAAGAAAAGGGGGTGTCAATATTGTTTCAATACTGGATACAAGGGTCGACTTTTACTTAGTGAAGTTTTAGAAGTTGATGATAAAATTAAAGAAATGATTTTATCTGAAACAAGTGAAAAGAAAATAGAACAATATGCTAAGAAAAATAAAATGATTCTTTTAAGTGAAAAACATAAAAAAGCAGTGATTGAGGGAATCACTTCAATCGAAGAAATTTAGGGAGGGATATAAAATGTTTACAAATAAGAAAGAAAAAGGTTTTACGTTAGTTGAATTATTAGTTGTTATTACAATTATGGGGGTACTTGGAACTTTATTAGTTACTAATTACACAAAGTATGTTGATAAAAGTAAACAAGTAGTTGTTGAAGAACAATTAACTGAAATTATAAAAACATTTGAAGTTGCAATTATGGAAAATTCACAAGTTGATGGAACTACAATTGTAAGTTATACGGATATTAAAGGTTTAAAGGATGTTAAAAAGGCATTTGAAACATTATCAGGAAATTTATTACCAGCTACATCTACTCTTACAATCGATGATAAAGAAATAACTTATTCCAATAATGGTAAATCGGCCAAATATGCTTATAGTAAGTAGTTGGAAATGTTAAATAGACAAAATGAAAAAGGTTTTAGTGTAATTGAATGTTTGCTTGTAATTTTGGTAATTTCATCTATTTCGCTTATTAGTTTTAAAAGTTTTAAAGGTTTAAGCGAAAAAGTAAAACAGGCAAGTAAAATAGATGATGTAACCTTGCTTCAATATAGTTTATGTAAACGTATCAATGAGATAAATGATATAATTTTAATTTCGGATAATGGTGATTATTTCTTTCTATCTTATCCAGTTATGGCTACTACTCCAAGCATTTCAGGGCATGAAGATGATGATATTAATTATGATCTTTTCTGCCGAAGGTTTCTCGCAGATGCATTTAACGCAGTTTCAGGTTTTGAAAATGGTACTTTCGAATACCAACCAGTTAAATTTACGACATGTGCTGAAATTATTGAAAATGACATAACTTATAAATCTTCAAAAGGAGTTGTCATACTTCATTGTAGAGTTAAGAATGCGGCGACAGGGGCATATGATAAATTATGGATTAATGGTTTTACATATACTAGTAATGATGGGGTAAGCGTTACGGTTAATTTATAAAAAAAGTTAGAGTTATCGCTCTAACTTTTTAACTATAAAAATTTATTTAATTTGTTGATTGCTTTAACGAGGTCATCAAACTCATCAAAAGATAAGGCTTGGGCGCTATCACTAAGAGAGGCTTTAGGGTTAGGGTGAATTTCTACTATTAAGCCATCCCCCCCCGCAACCAAACTTGCAAGGGCAAGCGGAAGGATTAATTGATTATTACCACAAGCATGTGAGGGATCAACAATAACCGGAAGATGGTAATTTTGTTTAATGGTAACGACACTTCCTAAATCAAGGGTATTTCGCGTATTTGTTTCAAATGTCCTAATTCCTCGTTCACAAAGAATAACTTGATTATTGCCACCAATTAGCAAGTATTCAGCTGCACATAACCATTCTTCTAAGGTGTTGGCGAAACCTCGTTTTAATAAAATGGGTTTATTACTTTTACTTAAAGCCTTAAGTAAATAAAAGTTTTGCATATTACGGGCACCCACTTGAATAATATCAACTACCTCAATGAAGGCTTGAAGATATTCTGGTGCAGGAATTTCACTTACAATTTTTAGATTATATTCATTTTTAATTCTTTTAAGAATGTTTAGACCTTCAAGTTCTAAACCTTGAAAATCATAAGCAGAAGTTCTAGGCTTGAAAGCTCCAGCCCTTAAAAATTTAATGTTATTTTTAATTAGTTCTTTGGCAATTTTTTGCATTTGTTCATAACTTTCTACAGCACATGGCCCAGCAATCACTAATTTTTCATTTTTCATTAAGCCTAATGATGCTAAAACATGGGAGTCTAATTGATCAATTAAGGGATGATTTGACATTTGGTTGTTCTCCTTTCATGAAATAGTCAATGGCTTCAAAATATCCTTCATAGGATTTGCCCATAATTGTTTTGATGCAAACATCACTAATGACTGATTTTTGACGGAATGATTCGCGAGTTGTTAAATCGGAAAGATGCACTTCAATAACGGGAATCGTTACACTTGAAATAGCATCATGAATGGCATAGGAGTAATGAGTTAAGGCTCCGGGATTGATGATGATTCCATCAAATCTTTTAAAGTAAGCATGATGGATTAAATCAATAATTTTACCTTCATAGTTAGTTTGTTTAATAATTAATTGAATGTGAAATTCATTTGCATATAATTTTAGTTCTTGAGTTAATTCATAGTAACTTTTAGTCCCATAAATTTCGGGTTCTCTAATTCCTAACATATTTAAGTTAGGACCATTAATAATTAGAAGCTTCATATTTAATGCATTCCTTTATTGCTTTAATAATTTCATTGATATCACTTGTTTTTATGATAACATCTGCGAATTTTATGTAGTTGTCATTTCTTGCTTTATAAAGTTTGTCAATGTCACTAGCATCTTTAACTAAAGGTCTCGTGTCATCGATGCGTGATTTTAAAACTTCAAGTGGGGGATCTAGATATATTATTATACCATTTTGAAAGAGAAATGTCATACTTTTAGAATTATTTATTGCACCTGCTCCTGTTGAAATTACAGAACCTGTACAAGTTGAAAGTTTTTTAATTAAATCTGCTTCATAAATTCGAAAGGTTTCTTCACTGCCTCCCTTTTTTAAAATATCTGGTAGGCTTTTATTTTGCTTTGTTAAAATTTCATCGGTATCATAATGAGGACGGTTGATAATTTTTGCAAGTATTTTTCCCACGGTGGTTTTCCCCGCATAAGGCATGCCAACGAGAATGATGTTTTTTTGGTTTGCAAGGACCTTTTCAATGATGTGTGCATAAGTTGTAGAATTTCGTTTTCGTTTATAAAAGGCATCAATTATTGCCTCGGTTTCTTCAGCTTGGGCAACTAGCATAAAAAGACCATTATAGTATTTAATATTAGGATTAAGGCCTAAAACTGAACGAGAAGGATTATAATTAATATCAATGATTAGTCTTACTCTTTGAAGATTATCCATATCAACGAGCGGTTCTAATTCAAGATTTGGAAAAACATTATAACTAGTGGTATTGATAATGACATCAGGGTCATAATCATAGATGGCAAAAATTAACTTTTCATCACTTTTTGGGTGTCTTGCGAAAATTTCATATTGGTTGATCTTTAATTCTTTAAGCGCAACCGTTATAGTTGATTTGGTTTGACCATTACCTAAAATAGCAATTTTTTTATTATTTAAGTCAATTGAATAATGCTTAATCATGGCAATAAAACCTAAATAGTCGGTATTAAAACCAAAGTTTGAACCATTATATTTAATAATGGTATTAACTGAACCTGTAAGCATAGCAATTTCTGATAATTTATCACAAATTTTATAAGCTTCATGCTTATAAGGATTGGTTACATTAATAGCATTAAAAGGAATTTTGTTAATATCATCAAAATTATCTGTTTCGTAGTACTCATATTCTAAGTTACCAAGCATATTATGGATGAGTTTGGAATGGCTATAATTAAGTCTTTTCCCAATTAAATAATATTTAGCTTTTTGAATTTTACAAGATTGGTCAAAAATGTGTTCATAGGTATCTTTAATTAAATCACTATTTTCGTAGTTTTTTGTTTTTGCGATAATTTGTAATTCCCGGTTATTATCTTTTAATTCATTATGGTTTTTGGCTTTAATAAAGCCAATTTCTTTGGAGAGATTATAGCGTTTATTTAATAAGGCAATTAGTTCATCATCAATTGCATCAATTTCTTTACGTATTTGTTCTTTATTTTTCATTTTCAATCACCATATCTAATACCGCATAATATGTTAAAGCATTAATTACTTGAAGAACGCGGTGCACAAAAAGGGGATCGTGCCGGCCTATTGTTGTTAAATTAATGTTTTGTTTGTTTTTAAGATCAATTGATTTGATTTCTTGTTTAATACTAACTGGAGCTTTAATGGCGGTTTTAAAGTTTATGTAATTGCCATTACTAATTCCTCCATTTATGCCGCCTTGATGGTTAGAGGAAAATTTAATTTTGTTTTCATCAATGCTTAATTCATCAATGGTTGCAGAACCATATTTTTTGGTTATGTCAAAACCATCACCAAATTCAACACCTTTTACACCGGGAATTGAAAAAAGAAGATGGGCTATGATACTTTCAAAACTATCAAAAAAAGGTTCACCAAGGCCTGTGGGAACATTTAAAATGAAAGTTTCAACGATTCCCCCTAAAGAATCTCCTTGATTAATGGTTTTTTTGATGAGGTCTAACATGGCTTTTTTTGCTCTTTCTTCAATAACTGGAAATTCATTGTTTTGTAAACTTAATAGTTTATTTAAATCATCATCTAAAGAAGTAATTTTAACATCATTGATGTTTTTAATACTATAAATATGTGATACTACTTCAATTTGTTTAGTCATTAAAATTTGATGACACATTTCACCTAGTACACAAAGTACTACTGTCATTCTTCCACTTGATGCTCCCCCCCCGCGGTAGTCGTTTGCTCCGTTTGTTTTTAAGTATTTGGTTAAATCCGCATGACTTGGTCTGATAATTCCTTCTTGATAATCATCACTTTTAATATTGGTGTTTTTAATAATAACAGTTAAAGGTTCATTTGTGGTATGATTATTGAAGTAGCCACTAACAATGGAAAATTCATCAGTTTCTCTTCTTGATGTGGAAATAAGAGGAAGTCCGGCCCTAAGTTTTAGGGCTTCTTTAATTTTATCAAGGTTAAAGGAAAAATTAGCAGGAAATCCATCAATGGTTAAGCCAATAAGGGGACCATGGGATTCACCAAAAATGCTAATTCTAATATTCTTTCCAAAACTGTTCATTTGTTAATTCCTCCAATCGATATTGTTTAAGTTTACTATGGCCGATGGAATCAAGATATAATAAGGAGATTTTACCATTTGAAACTTTTTTATCATAATTAATAAGGGCAAGATAGTCTAATTTTTCAATTTTTTTGTTTAAAAGATGAAATTTTTTAAGTAGTAATACTAATACTTGTTCAACCTGGGGGTTGGTGGTTTCAGCGACCATTCCCATGGCGACGGCTTCACCATGAGTTAGTTGAAAATCAGTTTTGGTTTCAAGGAGATGACCAATGGTATGTCCAAAGTTCAAAATATGGCGTTTATTAGCGTCAAATTCATCTTTTTCCGTAATCTTGATTTTTTGTAAAATAGCATGATAAATTAAATTATTTAATAAAGAAAGATTTTCTTGATAGTTTACGGGAAGATAATATAATTCATTAAACATCTTTTCATCTTTAGAAACTGCGATTTTAATGATTTCTGCCATTCCACTAACAAGTTGTCTTTCATCTAAGGTTTTTAAAAAGTGAGTATCAATTAGAATTTTAATAGGATGGTAAATTAAACCAATTTGATTTTTAAGGTTATTTACATTAAGACCACATTTACCTCCAAGGCTTGCATCAACCATGCCAATTAATGAAGTGGGAATGTTGATAAAGCGAATTCCCCGGCGGTATGTCCCCGCAACAAATCCACAAATATCGGTAACGACGCCCCCTCCAAAACCAATGATTACATCATCTTTAGTTAGTTGATATTCTTGAAGAATGGTAATAATTAGATGATATGTATCAAGTGATTTGGAGCTTTCGCCAGGGACAATGGGGATGATTCCCACAAGACCTGGAATTGAGCTAAGAAGAGGGTTATATAATTTATTAAGGTTTTGGTCTGTTATGACAAGATATTTATGATTAGGTTCTAATAATTTCCATTCATTATTGATAAAATTATCACCAAAATAAATTTTTACTTCTTGATTATGGTAATTCGCGGTTAATGTTTTCATGGTTTAGTCTCCTTAATTTGCATATAATCATTAATAAAATTAGGATATGATTTATTAATAGATTCAACATTGATTAATTTAATTGGTTGAAAGAATTTTGAGGAAATAGCAACAACCATCATTAAAAGACGGTGGTCATCGGGAATAATTAGGGACTGTTTATTTAATAATTGCGTTTTTCCATGAATTATTAAAGCCTTATTTTCTAATTTAATTGATCCTCCAAGTTCGGTTAGTAAATTTATGGTTTCATTTAAACGATTAGTTTCTTTATATACTAGCTTTTCAATGCCGGTAATCTTGCTTATGCCAGGGGTTACCACAAGTAGTCCGGCTATTAAAGGGATTAAGTCAGGGGTATCGGATAGATCAAAATCACCTGGTACTAAAGTTTTAGTAGATGTTTGTATATTAAAATCATTAATAAAAATATGAGCATTCATTTGCATAAGATAATTAATGATTTTAGAATCACCTTGTAAGGAGTATTGTTTTAAATCAAGACATTTTACATCTCCATTTAAACAACCCATAACTAAAAAATTAGCTGCGGCAGTATAATCACTTTCAATTTGATAGTTAAATTTTTGAGGATTTATTGTTAAAAATGAATAAATGTTATTTATAATATGATAAGTTATATGATATTCTTCCATAACGCCTAATGTCATTTTAACGTAAGGATTTTTTAAAACCGAAGGATTAATAAAATAACTTTTATTTTTACTAATAATAGTTGATAAAATTATTCCAGAAGTATATTGTGATGTTTTTTCATTGTTAATTAAATTACTTAAATTTTTAAAATTAAAGGAAATTAAGTAAGAATTGCTAGTTTTTGTTAAAATACTAAAGGAAAGGTCATTTTGACTAGTTGTTTCAATAAGTCTTTCATACATTCTTTTATCAACATAAATTTTAAATTCATGAAATAATTCCCAGTAAATTGGGCCAATAAAACGAATTGAAGAACCACTATTATGAGCGTTAATAATTTCTTTAGGTTTAGTAAATGGATGAGGGGGATATATTGTTATGTTATTATTATCAATTAAAAATTTAACCCCGATATTTTCTAATAGCTTAATAGTAATTAAAGTATCATCACAAATACAAGCATTCGTGATGGTTGTAGTTGTATTACTAAAAGCTGCACAAATAAGAGCTCGGTGGGTTAAACTTTTTGATCCTGGCACTTTAACGCTGCCACGTACTTTAGAAGGGTTAATTAATATTTCCATAAATCACCAAAAAATTATCTATAATTAGGAATATTTTTATAATATTCATTTTATATTATACTACAAAGTGTCAAAAAAAGGAAGTAATAAAATGAAAAAAATGTTTAAGTTTATGATATTAGGGTTTTCAAATGTAATTCCGGGGGTATGTAGTGCAACCATTGCTATGATATTAAACATTTATCAAGAGCTTTTAATGATGTTAAGTAGCATATATAAGGTTAAAAATATCAAGAAGTATTTTTTTAATTATTTAGGAATTATCATTGGGGTTGTGATGGGAATTTTTGGGCTTTTTACAATTTATCAATTTATTCCTTTTATTTTAAATATGATATTTTTAGGGATAGTAATAAAATCGTATCCTTTAAAGATAGATAATGATGCTATATATAATATAAGGAAAAGAATTAAATTTATTTATTTTTGGTTAGGACTATTAATTGTTTTAATTTTAAGTTTGTTAAATCAACAAATCTTTAAGATTGATTATACTGAAATGTCGTTTAAAGTAATGATGATGGTGTTTATTAATGGAATAATTGTAGCTTTTGGTATGATTTTACCAGGAATTAGTGGAGCTTTAATGTTAGTCATTTTTGGGCTTTATTTTCCTTTGTTAAAGGCATCTAGGAATATTTTAATTAGTATTATTCAGTTTAAGCTTCCTTTAATTAATGATTTTAGTTTAGTCTTTACTTTTATAATTAGTTTTATCCTAGGACTTGTTTTATCATCAAAACTAATTAAGAAAATAATAAATGAAAAGCCTATTGAATTTAATTGTTTGATAAATGGCATGATTTTAGCAACAATTATTAATTTATTATTGTTAGTTAAAAGTATTAGTTGTGGAATTATTGAAACGATTTTTGGTATCATTTTAATGACTTTAATTGTATTATTTAAAAGCCCTAAAGATAGGAAAGAATCAACCGTTAAAAGTAATAATTTGTAAAGATAAAATACGAATTTTCTTGCATTAAAAGTTAATTTGTGATAAACTAAATTAAGGTGAAAATTATGAATGGATTATTAGTAATAAATAAATCACAAGGTGTAACTAGCCATGATGTGGTAAATGAGATTAGACATCTTTTTAAAACTAAACAAGTAGGTCATCTAGGGACTTTAGACCCAATTGCCACAGGGGTTTTAGTCATTTGTTTAAATGATGCAACCAAACTTGGGCAATTTTTGGAAAATGTAAGTAAAGAATATGAATGTGAAGTTACTTTAGGTGTGGAAACTAATTCATATGATATAACGGGTGAAGTGGTTGAAACTAAAAAGGTTGATTATATTAGTGAGCAAGTTGTAGATGAGGCATTAGTTAGATTTTTAGGTAAAAGTATGCAAATGCCACCAATTTACTCGGCAATTAAAAAAAATGGAAAAAAGCTTTATGAATATGCTCGGAAAAATCAAGAGGTAGAAATATCACCTCGGGAAATTGAAGTATCTTCAATTAAACGAATAAGTGATATTAAATATGAAAATAATGTAGCCAAGTTTACATTTAAAGTAACAGTTTCTAAAGGAACATATTTAAGAAGCCTTTGTCATGATTTAGGGGTAAAACTAAATGTTCCTGCCACAATGAGTAAACTAAAAAGAACAAGAAATGGGGAATTTTGCCTTCAAAATAGTTTTACAATTGATGAAGTAAAAAATGGATGTTTTAAGTTAATTTCGATGCTTGATGCTTTACCTCAATATGATAAAGTTGAAAATGATGAAGTTATAAAAAAAGCTAGGCATGGAATGAAAATCTCTTTTTTTATGATTAAAGATATTTTAGGAAAATTACCTTCCAAAATTGTAATTTGTCAAAATGATGAACTTGTGGCAATATATTTAAGAGATGATGAATTGCATTGTTATAAGGCAGGTAGGGTATGGAAGTAATTAATTTTAAGGAATATTTAAAAAAAAATAATAATTTAAAGTTATCAGTTAGTATTGGCGATTTTGATGGGGTGCATTTAGGCCATCAAGCTTTAATTAAAAAAGTAAAAGAACTCTCAACTTCCCATGCAACTGCCTCTGCGATTATTACCTTTGAGCCTCATCCTGCAATAGTTATAAATAAAACTAAGGAATATGAGTATATTACTCCACTAACTGAAAAAATTAAAGTTCTTGAAGCATATGATTTAGATTATTTAATTTTGATTGATTTTGATGAAAATTTCATGAAAACTTCTCCTCAAGATTTTGTATCAAATTATTTACTTAAAATTAATGTTGTCGATGTGGTTGTAGGCGATGATTTTACTTTTGGTTTAAAAAAAGAAGGTAAGGCTTTTATGATTAATCAATTATCAAAGGAATTAATCAAGGTTGAAATCATTGAAAAAATCAAATTTGAAGATAGTAAAATTGGGACAACCTTAATCCGGGAAAAGTTAAGAAGTGGTAATATCGAAGCTGCTTCTAAAATGCTTGGAAGATTTTACCGAGTTTTTGGAACGGTTAGTAAGGGTCAAGGAATTGGAAGAACTATTGATTTACCAACTGCGAATATTATTACGAGTGATAATTATGTGAAAGTAAAACCGGGAGTATACGGGGTAATTGTTACGGTACAAAGCATGAGGTACATTGGTCTTGCTAATTATGGTCATAATCCTAGTTTTAACTATCAAGAAAAGTTAAGTTTTGAGGTTAACATTCTTAACTTTAATCAAGATTTATATCATCAAAACATTATGGTTGATTTTGTTACTTATATTAGAAATGAACAAACTTTTGCATCAAAAGATGAGTTTTTAAAGCAAATTAATGAAGATAAAAAGAAAATAATGGAAATTGTTAGTAAATATTTATAGTAACTTTGTTATTAAGAAAGAAAAAAACTAAAGGCTATTAAAAAAGTTGTTTTCATTATGTTTGCAAAAATAAGGAAATTATTGTATAATAGAGATGGCCTATTGCTAAGATTTACGATTTTTCCGACGTAATTCATGGATTTAGGTATCTTTTATAAGGAGGAAAAAAACATGGCTTGTGTAAAAAAAGATGAAAAAGCCGCAATTATTGCTAATTTTGCAAGAGCAGAAGGAGATACTGGTTCTCCTGAGGTACAAATCGCAATATTAACAGCTGAAATCAACAAATTAAATGAACATTTAAAAGTTCATACACATGATTTCCACTCTCGTCGCGGTTTGTTAAAGAAAATCGGTCATCGTCGTAATTTATTAAACTATTTAAAGAATAGTGATATTCAACGTTACCGTGAATTAATTGCCAAATTAGGATTAAGAAAGTAGGACTAAAGGGCACACTTGTGCCCTTTATAACTATGGTGAAATCAACCTATAATAAATGTTTGTTATTGTAGTAAATATATATATAAAAAAATAGAAAGGTATGTATTATGGAAAAACAAGTATTTGAATATTCCCATCGTGGACGTAAGTTTGTCGTTGAAATTGGTGAACTTGCAAAACAGGCTCATGGAGCTTGCTTAGTTAGATATAATGATACTGCTGTATTAAGTACAGCTGTAGGCAGTGACAAAGCTATGGATACTGACTTTTTTCCACTTACAGTATTATATCAAGAAAGATTATACGCAGGTGGAAAAATTCCCGGAGGCTTTTTAAAACGTGAAGGTCGTCCGACTGAACATGAAACTTTAGTTTCTCGTTTAATAGATCGACCAATTAGACCATTATTCGCTGATGGTTTTCGCAATGAAGTGCAAGTAGTAAATATGGTAATGTGTGCTAATCCTGATTATTCAGCTGCCATGGCCGCAATGCTAGGTTCTAGTATCGCCTTATGTATTTCTAACATTCCCTTTGAAGGTCCGATTGCGGGGGTGGTAGTAGGAAGGGTTAATGGTGAATTTGTTATTAATCCAACCGTTGAAGAACTTGAAGCATCAGACATTAATTTAACTTTAGCAGGTACGGCGAAAGCAATTAATATGGTTGAAGCTGGCTCTAAGCAAGTAAGTGAAGAAGATATGTTAGAAGCTTTAATGTTTGGTCATGAAGAAATTAAACGTTTATGTGCTTTTGAAGAAGAAATTATTAAAGTTTGTGGTAAGGAAAAGAAAGTTGTTGACTTATTCAAAATTCCTGAAGAATTAGAACATGAAGTTAAAGAATTCGCGGAAAAAGATTTAGTTGTAGCCATTTCAACTCATGAAAAGAAAGCCCGTGAAGCAGCGATTGAAGCGGTAAATGAAAAAACGCGTGAAACATTTGAGGCTAAATTTATTGCCAATAAAGAATTTACTAAAGATGATGTTGAAAAGAATATGATTTATGTTAATATGATTCTTGAACACATTTTAGCTGCAGAAGTCAGAAGACTTATTACTAATGATAAGATTAGACCAGATGGCAGAGCCATTGATGAAATTAGACCTTTATCATCACGTGTTGATATTTTTGAACGTACTCATGGTTCAGCTTTATTTACAAGAGGTCAAACTCAAAGTTTATCAACTGTTACTTTAGGTTCATTAACTGAGTATCAAATTATTGATGGCTTAGGAGTTGAAGAAAGTAAACGTTTCATGTTACATTATAATTTCCCTCAATTTTCAGTTGGTTCAACTGGTAAATATGGTTCACCTGGTCGTCGTGAAATCGGTCATGGAGCTCTTGGTGAACGTTCTCTTGCTCAAGTAATTCCATCAGAAGATGAATTTCCTTATACTATTAGGGTTGTTAGTGAAATTTTGGAATCTAATGGTTCATCATCTCAAGCTTCAATTTGTGCAGGTACTCTTGCCTTAATGGCAGCTGGCGTTCCCATTAAAGCACCGGTTGCGGGAATCGCAATGGGTTTAATTAGTGAAGATGATGATTGTTCTAAATATACTATTTTAACGGACATTCAAGGTTTAGAAGACCATTATGGTGATATGGACTTTAAAGTATCAGGTACTAGAAATGGTATTACTGCTTTACAAATGGATATTAAATGTAAAGGTATTACTCGTGAAATCTTTAAAGAAGCTCTTGCTCAAGCTAAAAAAGGGCGTTTACAAATTCTTGATCACATGATGACAACCATCAGTGAAGTTCGTCCTGAACTTAGCCCATACGCTCCAAAAGTTAAGATGATTAGAATTAATCCTGATCGTATTAGAGATGTCATTGGTAGTGGTGGTAAAGTAATTCAAGAAATTATTGAAAAATGCAATAATGTTAAGATTGATATTGAACAAGATGGTCGTGTCTTTGTAATGCATTCTGATATGGAATGGATTAATAAAGCTATTGAAACAATTGAAAATATTACCCGTGAACCTGAAGTTGGTAAGATTTATCCTGTTAAAGTTGTTAAAATCATGGATTTTGGAGCTTTCTGTGAATTATGGCCAGGATGTGAAGGTTTATGCCATATTTCTGCTCTTGATACAAAACGGGTCAACAAGGTTGAAGATGTTGTTCATGAAGGTGATGAAATTGTGGTTAAACTTCTTAAGATTGATGAAAAAGGAAAATTAGTTTTATCTCGTAAGGCTTTACTTCAAAAACCAGTTGAAGAAAAAATAGAAAAAGAAGAAGAAAAACCTTCAGAAATAGAAAAGGTTGAAGAAAAAGTTGAAAGTACTCCTGATAAGCCTAAACGTGTTTATAAACGTAAGGCCAATAAGGAGGAGTAGAATAATGAAAATTGGTATAACTGCAGACTGTAGTTCGGGACTGGAGTACGCACCGTTTAAACACAATATTAAGATTACAAGAACGACAATTCATTTTGGAGAAAAAGAATTAATTGATGGAATTGATATAACTGCGGATGAGTTCTATAAAGAACTTGAGATAAGTGATATTGTCCCAACAACTAGTGCTCCTACGCCTAAAGAAATAATTAGATGTATTGAAGATTGTCGTAAGGAAGGTTGTACAACTGTAATTCATTTTCCAATTTCTTTTGGGCTTTCGGCATATGGTGAAAATCTCCAAGCTGTTGGTGATGATTATGTCGAAGGTGTCGATTTAAAAGTTTATAATTGTAATACAGCTTGTATTATGGAAGGTTATACGGCACATTACGCAGAAATACTAGCGAGTAAAGGCTATACGGTTAATGAAATTTTTGAAGAATGTGATCGTATGTGTGATAATTCAAAAACCTACTTTTTAGTTGATGATTTAAAATATTTAGTCAAAAATGGTCGTTTAAACGTTGTTTCTGGTTTTATTGGTGGTTTAATGAAAATTAAACCGATCCTCGAACTTGGAAAAAATGTTAATGGTAAAATTGAAATTTTTGAAAAAGTTAGAACTCATCTTAAAGCTCTTGAGCGCATGATTGAAGTAGTTAAGAATGAAACCATAAATGCCAAAAAGGTTATTTATATTATTCAACATTCTAACCGGTATGAAGATGCTCAAAAACTTGCAAATAAGGTTAATGAAATGTTTCATAACGTAAAACGTGTTGAAATTGCAACGGTAACCCCAACCGTTGGTGCACACATTGGTAGTGGTGTTTTAAGTTTAGGTTATATCATTACCGATGATTTTAAAGAAGAAATATAGAATGTACATCGGGCAATCGAGCACACATTAGGTGTGTTAGGAAAGTCCATACTAGCACAAACTGCGATGTTTGTAGTGTTTGTGCCTAACGAATTAATAAGTTAGGGCACCAGTGATGGTGACGGCGAATGAAACCTAAAAGCAATTGCTCAAAGCAATTGCTCATGGTGTAGTTCCTAAGGTGCCACAGAGACGAGATATCTTGGAAACAAGATCGTGGAACGGGTAAACCCCTCAAGCTAGCAACCCAAATTTTGGTAGGGGCATGATGTAAGGAGGAATTGAACTCACTTACGTTACAGTGAAAACTGAGATAAATGATTGCCGCACGAAAGTGTTACAGAATATGGCTTATAGATGTACTTTTAATAACCCTTAGAAATAAGGGTTATTATTATGTTTTTGGTATGGTAAGACAAATCTATAGCAAAACAAATTGAAAAATGCTATAATTAACGTGAGGTGAATAAATTATGTCAAAATATTTATGTAAAAATTGTGGTAAAGAAATTACTGAAAATATGAAATTTTGTAAATACTGTGGAGTGCACTTACAAGTGGTAAAAAGTATTTGTCCAATTTGTCATCATGAATATGATGAAAGTACCAACTTTTGTCCTACTTGTGCAAGTAGATGTGTGAAAAAACAAGTATTTGAAGGAAAAATAATAGAAGAGGTTAAACCACTAAATAAAGAACAAGTAAATATCAAGCCTTTTAACGTAGTAGAAGAAGCTTCAAATAATAAAGTTATCAAGAGGATTTTTTGGATATTTGGTATTGTTAATGTATGTTTAGTAGGACTATCGTTTTTATTACTAGCTTTAGTTCCGTTAAATGATGCAACTAGTCCAAATAGTAGTTATTCTACTTTCTTTATTTTTTTGTTTCAAGCCTTATTTGCTTATTTAAAATATGTGGGAAGTTATGGCTCTTTTGTTCTTTATATTTTTTATATAGTTGTTTTATTAGCTTTGGTATTAACTATGCTAATTTCAGAACTTGTAACAGCAATTAAACTAATTAATGGTAATTATCAAAATATTTTCTTAAATTCTTTTAGTAAAAATTTTAATATTATTAATAGTAAAGTTTTATTGTTTATTGCAATATTTGCATTTTCTTCAATGTTTAATATCTTTAATTTTTCTTTAAATCATAATATTAATCCTACCTTTATTATGATGCCACTATTTATAACTTCAACTAGTTATGTAATAGTAGGAATGGTCTTTAAACATAAGATGTTACAAAAAATGGAACCAATGAAAATAGTTCCAAAAGCCCTTCTCATTCACCGTATTATGTATCTTGTATGTTCATTTATGGTAATTTTTTGTTTTGTTATTTACTTAATGTTAATTAAATCAATAACTAATGATTATTATGATGCTACTCATGCAAGTGGTCTTTATAGTTTTTTACAAAGATGCCTTTTAGGTGATTTACTAGGAAAATTTAATTTTGGATTTTATCCTCTTATTGCGTATGCTTCAGGGTGTGCATTCTATCAATTAATCGTTGTACCTCTTGCTCAAATTGTGCTTGGCATATTTAGAGTAATTGGATTTAGTAAGCAAAATGAAATTCAAAACCAGTTATACAATAATGGAAAAATGGGTGTTAAATTTGCCTTTATGTGTGTTTTAATGGGATTTGTTACTTTCATTAGTTTATCCACGCTTGATTATGTTAGTGAAATTTTAACTATTTTAAGTGTTTTTGCCATGTTATTTATGATTTTATTAGGTCTAGTGATTGCCATTAACGTAATTGAAAAGAAGGCTCAAAAAGCTTTAAAGGAGACTAACTAAGATGAATCCAAAGAAGGCTGAATATCTAATTAGTGCAGTATCAAAAAAGCAATATCCGGCTTTAAACTTCCCCTCATTTGTTTTTTTGGGTAGATCTAATGTAGGTAAAAGTAGTTTTATTAATGCCTTAATTTCAAGGAAAAATTTAGCATTTACTTCAAGTAAACCAGGTAAAACGATTGCTTTAAATTTTTATAATATTGATGACCATTATTTATTTATTGATGTACCTGGATATGGGTATGCCAAAAGAAATATCGATGAGCGTCTAAAATATGGTCAAATGATTGAAGAACTACTAGATAGTTATCACTTTATCAAGGTTTGCTTTTTAATTGTCGACATTAGACATGATCCAACTGAAGATGATATTTTAATGTATAATTACCTTAAACATTTAAACTTAAATGTCGTAGTAGTTTGTACCAAAGCTGATAAAATTAGTAAAAATCAAATAATTAATAATGTTAAAAATGTGCGTAAAGTCCTTGCCTTAAATGATGATAATTGTTATCCAGTATCATCTGAGACAAAAATGGGAATAGAGAAGATAGAAGAAATTATAAAGAAATATTAGAAAATTTATTCACTCATTTATTAAATAAATGGGTGTTTTCTAAGTAAATGAATTTTAAAGCAAAAGTGGATATATTATTTTTAATGTAACTTACTGTCAATATTAATTGATTTTTGATAAAATAATTGTGGGAGGAAATTAAATATGAATGAAGAAAAATTAAGACATCAAAAAACCAAAAAGAAATTAAAGATAATTGGGATTACTCTTATTAGTATAGGAGGTATTTGTGCTATTATTGGTTTTGTAAGTTTCTTTATAGCGTTTAATAAAGGGAAATTTTCAAAACTTTTCTTCTTTGCCTTTACGGGGTTACCTATGCTTGGATTTGGTGCTATAATCACTCTATTTGGCTTTAAAAGTGAAATTGAAAGGTACTCTAAGAATGAAAGTACTCCTGTAATTAATGATATGGCTAAAGAACTTTCACCAGCGGTAAAAGAAATTTTATGGACACTAAATGATGAAAAAAGCCAAGATTCAAGTATTAAATGTAAAAAATGTGGTGAACTAAATAAGCCAGGTAGTAAATTTTGTAATGGTTGTGGCTCTAAATTAGAATAGGGGTAGTATTGTTAATATAGGTGGATTTCCACCTTTTTTTGTTAAATTTGTAAAAAAAATATAAAAAAATGTCATTTTTTGTTAATTTTTTGTTACTTTATGTGTCTTATATTGTGAAAGCAAATTTGATTATTATTGCTTTTATAAAAAAACATTTTAATTTTAGCATATTAATTAATTTATGTGCATATGATTAATGTATATAAAATATGATTAGTGCAAGTACAGTTTTTGTCCTACTACTACAAAACTCGACAAAAACTACTAAATTTAGTAGTTTTTAGGGGTTGCACTTCCATAAAAAAGAGAGTAAAATGTTTATGTAATTCGCAAGTTTTGTAGCGATAATAATCACTAAATATAAGGGTAGATTTTGTATTAATTACTTAATTTAGAATTATTACTTTTATAAAATAAGAATTACAAGATTTTGATAATTAATATTGTCGAATAGTGTATTTTACTTGAAAAAGTGATAAAAAAGTAGTATTATATTAGTGATTATATTTTGTTTTACTTACATATTTTAGTAATTATGTAATTAAAAAAGTACAATTTCATATTGGAGTTTGATGATATGAACGATAAAATACTGGTTTATAATTACAAATCTTTATCCAAAAAAGATTGTATTGATTCCATATTAATTTTATTAATAAGTGTTAATTTAATTCTTTATTCACTTGTTAATACTAAATTCTCATATTATTATTTCTCTGAACAGTATATATCGATCTTCTTGAAAGCATATCGTATTCCTTTATTAATAATAAACATTGCAATGTTTATTGTAATTATTGGAATGTATGTAATAAGAAGAACTAGTCTTGAAAGTATTATAAAAAAATCTCAAGAAAATATTATTCGCACATTATCGATAGTAACTATAGTAAGTGGACTCTTATGTAACTCCGCTTTTGGCTATTATTCCTTTATTAGTACAAACTTTGTAATATCAGGTAATTCCATGTTTCCTACATATAAAGATCAGTCAATTGCAACCTTAAGGTTCACTAATATTTTTAAGCGATATGATGTAATCGTTTTCAAGGTTGATTCATATAGCTTAGATGGTGATTTTACATCAGATGGTTCATATTATATTAAAAGAATAATTGGACTACCTGGTGATAGAATTATCCTTGATGAAAATAAATTATATATTAATGATGAATTAGTGGAAGAACCATATATTCTTAATACTTGTGCTAGTGCTAGTGATAGTAATAGTAATAGTAA
>CAVJDT010000002.1:0-85707 GCA_963648435.1 Bacillota bacterium | reverse complement strand
GAAATAAGTATTATAATGCTGATTTAACAAGTGCTAAGAAATGGGATAAAACTTCATCAGTAACCCTTTATGCAAGATGGAGTGCCATTACCTATGAAATTAAATTTGATGGAAATGGTGCAACATCAGGCAATATGGCAAATGAAGAATTTGTTTATGATACAGCTAAGAAATTAGCAACAAATGTTTATTCAAAAATAGGATATGAGTTTATTGGTTGGAATACTGAAAGTGATGGAAGTGGAACAAATTATTCAAATAATGAATCCATACTTAATATTACAACTAAAGAAAATGAAGAAGTAGTTCTTTATGCCAAATGGAAAGCGAATTCATATACCGTAACTTTAGACGATACAAGATCATATGTTGAACCTACGTATACAGTTTCATTTAATTTAAATGGAGCAAAAGGAAGTGTTGATTCACAAACTATCACTACTACAAAAGGATTAACTTATCCAAGTATTCCTACAAGAAGTGATTATTTATTTGGAGGTTGGTATACAACAAGTAGTTGTACAACATTATTTGATTTTACGGCACCTGTGACACAAGATATTACTGTTTATGCTAAATGGGTTAGTTATTCTGGCTATGGAACATTGAAAGTTGGTGAAAATAGCGGAAGCATAACATTCCCTTCTAGAAATAGTAGTAATTATCGTTATTATGCATTTGTTCCACTTGTAACAGGTTCTGTAACAATTTATTCTAGCAGTTCAAGTGATACATATGGCTATTTGTTTAATTCAAGCAAATCGCAGTTAACTAGTAACGATGATGGTGGATCGGGTAGTAATTTTAGTATAACCTATAATGTCACAGCAGGTCAATTATATTATATTGTAGCTTGTGCGTATAGTAGTAGCTCCTCTTGTACTGGAACGATTTATATTAAAGGAACATCAATTCCTTCTGCTGGTGGTAAAACGGTTAGTTCAGGAGTTAAGCCAATAACACAAAATGTAACATATGATTCAGCATTTACTCTTTCAACTAATTGTACAAAAGATGGTTATACATTTGCAGGCTGGTATGATGGAGTTGGTGGAACTGGTACGCAATATACTGATAAATTAGGAAATAGTGTTAGAAATTGGGATAAAACATCTAACACAACGCTTTATGCTAAGTGGATTGCTTATACATTTACAACAAATAAGAATATAGTTAATGCGGGAACAATCACAGAATTTACAAACATGAATATTACAGCAGGAACTAGCAAGACAATTACTGCAACCACAAATGCAGGTTACACTTGGATTGGTTGGTACAATGGTGATGAGTTATTAACAAATGATTTATCTTATACTTTCAATATGCCTGAAAATAGTATTACATATACAGCAAGATGGAGTGTAAATCAATATACAATTACATTTAATTCTAACGGTGGAAGTAGTGTTGATCATATTACTCAAGATTACGGCACTAAATTAAATGCCCCAACTAAACCTACATTAGCGGAAAAATCATTTGTTGGTTGGTTTGACAGTACTTTAACAACGGAATATACATTCTCAACTGTTGAAGCACGTGACATTACATTATATGCTAAATGGGTAGACTATGAAGTAACACTTTCATGTACAAAACGCACTGAAATTAGCGTTAATGATTTAATAGAAGCTGAAACATTTAGTGGAACTGCTGTTGATACTGATGGAAATCCTGTAGAAGTGACTGCAGAAATTTTAAGTGGAACTAAGACTGTAGGAAATAAGATTACAGTGAGACTTATTGCAAGAGGACTTTATGATATATACGCTGCTGAAACAATTTCAAATATTAATATTTATGGTGCACCTACGCTTACATATAATAATCAAAAAGATTATATTAAGATGTCAGACACAATCAATGCAGTATTATTTAATGCTACTGCGGTTGATACATTAGAAAACGCCTTAACTGTTAATGTTTCAGTAAAAGAAGGAACATATAAAGCAGGTGACCTAGTTACAATTGTTATTTCTACAACTGATAAAACAGGTAATGAAACAAAAGCTGAAATTGAAAATGTAAAAGTTTATGGAACACCTGTAATTACAAGAAATAAAGAAGTAGTAAATATTAAGGCAACGGATACTATTAGTAATGAATTATTTGGTGTATCAGCAGTTGATAGTTTTGGTGAATTTTTGAACGTAACAACAATTAAATATAGAGGAACGTTATCTGGTGGTAACACGATTACTATTAAGAGTTCAGTAACTGATAGTAAAGGTAATACAAATTATATAACATATTCTATAAAAGTTTATGGTACACCATCAATTAGTAGAGCTAATACTACAAGTTTTAAAGTAAGTGATGATATCACACTTGACACACTTGGAATTACCGCAAAAGATAGCTTTGGTAATACATTAACAAATGTAACTCTTGAGCTAACTTCAGGAACACAAATAGCAGGAGCAACTCTAACATATCTTGTTACCGCAACTGATCATCTTGGTAATGTAAATACAAGGGAAATTACAGGCATTAAGATTTATGGTACTCCAACAATTTCATATGATACAGAAAAAGACTCGATAAATGCTACAGATGTAATAAATGCAAATCTTTTCTCTATCACTGCTAAAGATAGTCATAATGGTGATTTAAATGTAATAGTTAGTATTGAAAGTGGAATACTTGTTGGTGGAAATATTGTAAAATTTAGACTTTTCACAAAAGATGCACTTGGAAACGAATATTCTATTGTAACAAAAGATATTAAGGTTTATTCTTCTGATGACATTAATTTAACTTATAATGTTGTAGGTGCAACAAGTATTAAAAAAGCGTCAATTGGTGAAGAATTTGGTGCTACAGCAGTTAATAGTTTTGGAGATGCTTGTGTTACATCAATTGAAGCAACAAGTGGTTATACACTTGCTGGAGGTAATATAATAAACCTTTATATAGTAGCAACAGATGCACTTGGCAATACTACAAAAAGTGAATTAATTTCAAATATTAAAGTTTATGATATTCCTACACTTGTTTATACAAGAGATTATGACTATATACAAAATGGTGATAGTCCATATGCTTTATTCCAAGTATTAGATAGTTTCGGTAATGAATTATTATTTAATGTAGAAACATTATCAGGTTCTTTAGATATAAATGAAACAATTACATATAGAATTACAGCTACAGATAAAGTAAAAAATAATATATCTATAGAATACACATTAGTTGTCCTTGACACCGATGAATCTATTTTAGAATTATACAAAAATGGAGTTAAAATCGGAACTCAAAGAGTTTATAAAAATGGTAGTTTTACACTTCCTTATTATGACGGATATGATGTTGTTTGGTATTATAATGAAACAGCAATTACAAACAATAGAAGTGTAAGCTTAGCAGTATGGGATAAAGACTCTAATGGATATGTTGTCTCAACAAATCCAACAACAATCACCTATTCAATTACTTATAACTTAAATGGTGGAACAAACAATTCAAATAATAAGTCATCTTATAACATTGAAAGCAGGGATATAACTGTTTATGAACCTACAAGAACAGGTTATACATTTACTGGCTGGACAGGAACAGATGTGGCAGAACTTACAAAGTCATTTGTTATCACCACCGGTCATTTTGGCAATAGAACTTTCTCTACAAGTTGGCAAGCAAATGAATATACAATTATATTTGATGCTAATAATGGTGAGGTTGAAATTGCTTCTAAAGAAGTTACTTTTGATGCTTCATACACATTGCCTAAACCAACAAGAATAGGTTATACATTTGTTGGATGGTATAATGAATCAACATTATATAATGGTGGCATATGGAAAATAGCAAGTAATGTCAAGTTAACAGCAAAATGGACTGCAAATACAAATACTGCATACAAAGTTAATCATTATCAACAAAATATTAATGATGATGAATATACATTGTTTGCTACGGAGAATTTAATTGGCACATCTGATGCAACAATTACACCGAATGTAAATACTTATATAGGATTTACTTCTCCTAGGACACAAACAACAACAGTTTTACCTGATGGAAGTAGAATTGTAAATTATTACTATACAAGAAATTATTACACAGTGACTGTTGTAGGTAATGGTGGAGTAAATAATAAAATTACTCAAAAATACCAGTCAGCAATTGACACCACAGGATGGACAACTCGTGATGGATATACGCTTGGTGGATTGTATAACGATTTAGGTCTAACTTCTCTTTATACAGATAGAACAATGCCAGCACAAAATAAGACAGTTTATGCTTATTGGGAAGGAGAAGGTTTAGTATCTGATTTTGCTTATACATCAACTTCAATAGCAATAACTATTACTGGCTATACTGGAACAAGTACAATCGTTAAGATTCCATCGCAAATTGGTGGTATACCTGTAACGACAATTTCATCAAATGCTTTTGCTAACAAAACAAGTTTTGTTTCTGTTGTCGTACCAAATAGTGTAACAAGTATAGAACAAGGAGCATTTAAAGGATGTAGTAAACTCGAAAGTATTAGTTTGCCATTCGTAGGTAAGAGTAAATCCGCAACAGCATATGAAGCAGTCTTTGGATATATTTTTGGATACGAAACACAAAGTACTACAAGTTCTAGTTATAGAGAATCATCCAAATCAACGACATTTGTTGATTATAATTGTTCAAGTGTATCAAATACAGTATGGCAATATAGTTGTCAAAATTATTATAGTTATAGTTCTTATTATGGAGATTATTGCCTACAGTCATATTACTACTACATTCCTTCAATGCTTAAGACAGTAACGATAACAAATGCGACCGCAATACCAGAAGAAGCATTTATGAACTGTGCTAACATTACAAATGTTACACTAAATGATGAAGTAACAAGTATAGGTACAAGAGCATTTAGAAATTGTACGGGATTAAGAACAATAGATATAGGAACAGGACTTACAACAATTAATAGCTATGCATTCTATGGAGATAGTGCTTTAACAAGTATTGTAATACCAAGTGGTGTGACAACAATATCTGATTATGTATTTTATAACAATAGTTCATTAACAAGTGTAGCACTTCCAAGTGGACTTAAAACTATTAGAAGTTATGCATTCTATGGAACAACAAATTTAAAGGAACTAACATTCCCAGTTGAATTAACAACAATTGGAAATAATGCATTTAACGGAACAAGAATTAGAACGCTTAATATTCCTAGTAAAGTTACAAGTATCGGTGAATATGCATTTTCAGGAGATGTTGCATTAACAACACTAACTATTCCAAGCAATGTAAAGACTATAGGTTCTAATGCATTTAATGGATGTGTCAATATTACTACACTTATTTTGAATAATGGTATTACTACGATTGGTGAATATGCATTTAAAGATTTAAGTATAACAACAATTGTCGTACCAAATAGTATAACAAGTATAGAACAAGGAGCATTTAAAGGATGTAGTAAACTCGAAAGTATTAGTTTGCCATTCGTAGGTAAGAGTAAATCCGCAACAGCATATGAAGCAGTCTTTGGATATATTTTTGGATACGAAACACAAAGTACTACAAGTTCTAGTTATAGAGAATCATCCAAATCAACGACATTTGTTGATTATAATTGTTCAAGTGTATCAAATACAGTATGGCAATATAGTTGTCAAAATTATTATAGTTATAGTTCTTATTATGGAGATTATTGCCTACAGTCATATTACTACTACATTCCTTCAATGCTTAAGACAGTAACGATAACAAATGCGACCGCAATACCAGAAGAAGCATTTATGAACTGTGCTAACATTACAAATGTTACACTAAATGATGAAGTAACAAGTATAGGTACAAGAGCATTTAGAAATTGTACGGGATTAAGAACAATAGATATAGGAACAGGACTTACAACAATTAATAGCTATGCATTCTATGGAGATAGTGCTTTAACAAGTATTGTAATTCCTTATGGGGTGAACTCAATGGGTGCCAACGCTTTTACGAATTGTTCTAAATTAAGCATTAAATGTCATATAGAAGAACAACCAAGTATATGGAATTCTACATGGAATTCATCTTCTTGTAACGTTACATGGAGTTACGGATGTGAAAGAGGGACAACAAACGATGGTATTAAATGGATTTCTATTGATGGAGAAACTGCAAGAATCACTGGATATGAAGGCGCTGCGACAACATTGACTATTCCAACAACAATTGATGGTAAAACAATAAACCGGATTGCTATGAATGCTTTTTTCGAAAATGCAACAATTGCTTCGCTTGTTATTCCAGATGGTATTACCACAATAGAGTCAAGTGCGTTTGCAAATATGTCAAATTTGGAAACAGTTGTGATTTCTAATAAGGTTGCCACTTTGCAAGCACATACATTTAGTGGTTGTACAAAAGCATCGTTCTTGTGCTATTCATCGTCTAAACCGTTTGGCTGGACAACTTCATGGAATGATTCAAATCGTCCGGTAGTTTGGAACTATAACAGTTTAAAAGGAACTGCCGACGGATTTAAGTGGGCTTTAACAAATGATGGAACAGCTGTAATTTATGGATATATTGGCTCTGATACGTCTCTCACAATTCCTACAACTGTTGCCATCTATTCGGTGAGCGGTATATGCGGAAACGCATTTAGAGGTAATACGAAAATTACTTCTATATTTATTCCCAATTGTATTACATCGATTGGAGCATACGCATTTACTGGTTGTTCTAACGTAATAATCAACTGTGAAATTGCAAGTATACCTTCCGGGTGGTCATCTAATTGGAAGGATTCAAGTACAACAACATACTTGGGTATGTGATTAACAATTAGGGCTTGGGTATAATAACTCTAGTCCATTTGCAAGAAAAAATATTTGATTTTCAAAAAATAGTATTGAAAAAGAATAAAATACCTGTATTTAAATTTATATTAAAAAATAGTTAATTTTAAAAAGAAAAAGCAAAAAATTTGCACAAAGTAAAAAAATAGGTGTATATGTATTTATGATGAAAAATAATGAAAAGTAGAAGCCCTGTACTAAATGATGATATTTTTACAAAGATAAATCAATATTCAATCATGATGCTAGAATTAATCATATAAATGAATATAATAAAAATGAAATTGTGAGTATGTATTTTATATTAGTTTTCTAGTAGTGATTGTTGAATTGTAGAAAATATATTCAAGTTAATGTATTTTATGAAGAAGAGAAGATACCTTAGAATAAAAAATCGATGAGGCAGAAAATAGGAAAATTATTTATATTAAAAAAGTCATACTAAATATGAAAAATGCGGGGTACTTGATTTGATGCATAAAACGTTATAAATGTTATATTATCTATTTTAATTATGTAAAAAATGAAATTAAGGCGTATATTCTTGATAGCATAATAGATGGGAATAAACTTAATGAAGTTAATAAAAATAATTCATACAGCAATAAAGGGCATATAACAAAAAGTAAAAATTCTAGAAAATATTATTTTGCAACTTTCAAGTAAAAAGAGTAAATAGAATATTTTTTAATAATATTTTAAAAACACAAATTGTCTTAAATAGTAACAATGTTTAAAAAATAATTAAAAAAATTGTTAGAGTTATGATAGTCATTAAAGATAATGGAGGATTACTTTTATCATATTCAACTTTAACAAACAAATTACAACTGAAGTTATTACACTCCGGTTTATTTTAGAGAGGTTTATGATTATGAATAAAAAACAATTTAAATCTTTTTTAACAGCGTGGAATAAAGCTAATAATATATATCAAATCAGTTTTCATAAAAATAGACTTATGTTTCCGGAGCCGTTGCAAAAGGAAATTGTAATGTCATTATATGATAAAAGTTTAGTGTTATCTAACAATTCAGCATACGATTTTCAAGGTAATATTGAACTAAAGTCAACCACAAAATTTGGAGGTGGTTGTACTCCATTCAAATTATCGCAAAATGCTTGTTCTCGCATTATATATCTTGAAATTGGAACTAATATCGATGTTTATGAGATAGATCCAGTTGATGTTCAAACTATAAACCGTCTTATACATGGTGGTCAATTAAACATTACATTGGCCAAATATACAAAGAATGCCAAGTATAAGAGAATTGTATAAAGATGGAATTTTATAGGAACAATAAACATATTAAAAAACACTATGAAAATTTTCCATTAATTGTTATTAAAAGAATTGTTTTAAGAAGTTTTTAACTTTGTGAGTATGAATGTTATGATTAAATTTATGGTAATTGATGCTGTTTTAATTGTGAAAGTCATAATACGCGAGATGTAGAATTAGTTGATTGTTTAAAAATTATTATGGTAAAAAATTCACTAAAATTTAAAAATGATGATTGAAAACTTATGATTCACTACAGAATTAACTAAAAATTGTAATGAATATTTTCACGCAGCAATAGTTTTAAAAATAGTTTATTAACATTTTTTATACAAAAGATGGCTTTTGCTTTAATAGTTAGCCATATGAATAGTTAATGAATACCAAATGTCATTAAGCAATTGTTAGAAGGAATAATAAAGAAACTTAATAATAAATACGATAACTTGAAAAGATAAATATCAATATTACAACAACAATATAAAATAGAGATCGTTTATGGATTAAGCGATCTCTTTTGGTGATGGTAGTATAATGTCATAAAATACTTTTATAGAAATGAATTTTATGTTAATGTGTAAAATCAATAATTCAATGAGTTTGGATCAAGAAGAAAGTCATAAATACTCATAATTACAATGCCATCATCAGTATAGTGTGTAGGGCCTTGATCGTGGTTATTATTACCTTTTTTAAAGTTATCTTGAATATTTAATAAAGAAATTGATTCTTGAGTGTATTTTTCTTTATCATAAATTGAATAAACAGATTGTATGTATATTCTCTTATCAATTAATTTGCAGATGAAATCGACCTCTAAAGTTTTTCTTATTTGAGTCTTGTTTTTATCTCGAGTAACTAAAGATACTTCACCGACATCTACGTTGTATCCTCTAATTAATAATTAATTATAAATTAAATTTCCATTAATTGATTTTATAAAATTGTCACAAGTGACAAAAATATAAAATGCATCTACATGATATTATACTAAAAAGTAAGTATAAAAATGTAAATTTAGGTTTATAATAGCAATTCTTATTAAACACATAATAGCAATTCTTATTAAACAATTAATTGATTTTATGATGATATAATTATATAATTAATGTACATTATTTAATTTTGATTATATAATGGTGAATTTAATAGGAGATTATATATGAGTAAGTACGAATCATTGTGAAATTGGATAAAAAAATGGAAGTGAAACATTTAAGTTAACGTATGAAGAAATTGAAAAAATTGCATCATTCCCACTTGATCATTCTTTTTTAACGTATAAAAAGGAACTTCTTGAATATGGTTATGAAGTATAAAAAATATCATTAAAAGAACGCTTTGTTAAGTTTAGAAAGATTAATTGAAATGTACATTATTAAAAAGTATAAATGAAATGTCTTTTAATTTGTGAAGAAGAAGTAAGCAAAAAATAAATGTATACTTAAAATGATAAAAACGTAATGATAAGTAAAAAGAGAAATGTTTGAGCATTTCTCTTTGTTTCCTATACGGTTAAATCACCATCTTTTATGATATTTAGTTTTCTAAATAGCAAGTCAATAGCATATACTAGGATGCCTGGTAGAATTATTTGAAGACCAAATATTCCTACCCAAGTTTGCCAGGTGTTGCCCATTGAACTGAATGTTCCTATTTGACCAACTAATCCAGCTGTACCCATTCCCGCACTTGAACCAATGCATATGAGTTTTATCCACATAGTTGAAATAGGACCAAGGATAGCACTGGCAATAATGGTTGGAAGCCAGATTATAGGTTTTTTTAAAATGTTTTTAAATTGTAACATGGATGTTCCAATTCCAATTGATATGACCATACCAATGGAGTTGTCTTTTCTTGATTGTACCGCAAAACCAATCATTTGGCAACTACAACCAACAACAGCTGCACCTGATGCAAGAACTAGTCCTGAATATTCTGACATTTGACATGCTTCATTTAAAGGGATATCACCAATATTGAAGACCATCGCCGCAATAGCAGCACTTGATATTGGTGCGGTTAAGGCCATACCCATAAGCACAGCAACGATTGCTCCCATAAGAAGTGGGGCAGTTTTAGTGCCAACATTAACAAGCCACTGCATACCATATGTAACGTAAATGGCAGGGTAACGAATAGTAAGGGCAAAGATGGTACCTATAATTATTCCAAATAAGGGAATAATAAGAATATCAACAGGAGTTTTTTTTCTAAAAATGAGTTTCATAAGCAGTGTAGTACTTATACAAACAAGGTAAATAGTTAAAGGATCACCAATTTGAAATTTATCACTAGTCTTAAATGTTTCAACAAAAGATGTAGGTAGAGAAAAGTATGCGGCAATACCTCCAACCCCCGCAATCACAATTGTTACAAGTGGTGTTTGTTTTAAGGCTAAAGCAATACCAACTCCAATACCAGCACCGGTTAAACACTGAAGAATTTTTGCGACCCCATCTTTACTACTTAGGATTTTCGCAATAAACTGGCAAACATCATTATCACCTTTTGAAAAAAGAGTACTAATGGTGCCGATGATTGTTCCCACAATTAATGTTGCAAAAAGTCCATAAGCCATTCCATTTAAAGTTGTTATTAAAAATGGTAATACTATTTTTTTTCTTTCTTGAATTTCTTCACACATAAATTCACATCCTATCATAATTATGTTTATTATATCAAAAAAATTAAAAATTTGCTTTATTTGTGATTTAATTAATCATCATTTTATAAAATTTGACAAACTTATAAGATAATTAAAGTGACAAATTTATGCATTTGTGGTAGAATATATAAGAAAATAGGAAGGTTAATATGAAAAAAGAAAAGAATTTAACAGAAGGTAATTTATGGAAGGGAATATTTTTATTTAGTATTCCCCTTATTGCTTCTAATATTTTGCAAGTATTATTTAATATTTCGGATATTGCGGTGGTGGGTAACTTTTCATCTATGAAAGAAAAAGCCTTAGGTTCGGTTGGTTCAACCGCTATTTTAGTAACCCTATTTACAGGCTTTTTAATTGGTATAGGAAGTGGTGTAAATGTCGTAATTGCTAATTTAGTTGGTAGACGTGATAATAAAGGCGAAAGAACCGCCATTTTTACATCTTTTTTTTGTTCTTTAATAATAGGAATTATTTTACTCATTATTATCCTAATTGGAGCACGTTTCTTCCTTATATTAATTGATACAAAAGATGGGTTACTTGATGGTGCTGTTTTATACTTAAGAATTTATGCTCTTGGAATGCCAGCTCTTGCGATTTATAATTTTGGTAATGGTACATTTAGTGCCATAGGTAATACCAAAAAACCCCTATTATTTTTGTTTATTGCGGGGATAGTTAATATTGGCTTAAATTTATTTTTTGTTATTGTTTGTAAACTTGATGTCGCAGGTGTTGCGATAGCTAGTATTATTTCACAATATATTTCGGCAATTTTAATTGTTATATCCCTTACAAAGCTAAAAAATGAACATCAATTAGTCTTTAAAGATAATAAGTTTAATCATATTCAGGCTAAAGAATTACTAAAACTAGGGGTTCCTTCAGGCTTTCAAAACTGTATTTTCGCAATAGCCAATCTATTTATTCAAAAAGGTGTAAATAGTTTTGATGAACTAATGGTTGAAGGAAATTCAGCCGCAACTAATTTTGATGCCTTAGTGTATGACGTTATGGCTGCTTTCTATATGGCTTGTTCAAGTTTTATTGGCCAAAACTATGGAGCGAAGAAGAAAGATAGAATCATTCAAACATATTTTATCTCTATGCTTTATGCCTTTTTAGCAGGTGCAATCATTGGCATTTGTATGTATTTCTTTGGTAGCACAATGCTTAGAATCTTTACACAAGATAAAGATGTAATTAATGCGGGAATGCGAAGAATGAAAGTTTTAGGACTTTCTTATATGGTTAGTGCGGCGATGGATAATTCGATAGCCGCATCCCGTGGTATTGGCAAAAGTGTTATTCCCACTATTATTGTGATTTGTGGTTCATGCTTATTTAGAATTCTTTGGGTATATACTATTTTTGCTCATTATCACACAATTGAATCGCTATACCTATTATATAGTTTTTCATGGGCAATTACCGGAGCATGTGAACTTACTTACTTTTTAGTTCAGTATAAAAAGTTATGTAAAAAGGAGAATATGGCACTCGCATAATGGAGAGGGTTTAATAATGATGAAGAAAATTGAAAAAACCAATGTTTACAAAATCTTAGATAAAATGAAAATTCCTTATTCTGTTCACACTTATCTAGAAAGTGATGCAATAAGCGGAATGGAAGTTGCAAAGGTTTTGAATCGAGATCCTCATAAAGTATTTAAAACTTTAGTGACAGAAGGAAAAAGTGGAAATCATTATGTGTTTTTAGTTCCCGTATGTGCAGAACTTGATTTAAAGAAAGCCGCAAGCCTAGTTGGAGAAAAGAACGTAAGTATGATTAAATCAAAGGAATTACTAGGCTTAACTGGTTATATTCATGGAGGATGTTCCCCCATTGGGATGAAAAAGTTTTTTAAAACCACAATTGATGAATCAGCCTTAAAATTTGATACCATCATGTTTAGTGGTGGTAAAATCGGCTATCAAGTCGAAATGAAACTAGATGACTTAAAAAAAGTTATACAATTTAATTTAGGCGATATTATCGAAAAGGAGTTATAAAATTATGCGTAAAAATTTAGGACCTAATACATATTTATATCCAATGCCAGTTTTAATTATTGGTACATATGATGAAAATGGTAAACCAAATGCGATGAATGCCGCATGGGGTGGTATTTCAGACTTTAAGCAAGTTTCCATTGCTTTAAGTTTAGAACACAAAACTGTTAAAAACTTATTGAATACTAAAGCATTTACCATAAGTATTGCTGATGCAAAACATGTGGTAGAAGCAGACTATTTTGGAGTTGTATCTGGTAATAAAGAACCAAATAAAATTGAAAAAGCTAATATGCATACTCAAAAAAGTGAATTTGTTAATGCCCCTATTATTTTAGAATTCCCAATGACCCTAGAATGTCAAATGCTTGAATTTAGTGAAGAAACGGGAATTTTAAAAGGTGAAATTGTTAATGTATCAGTAGATGAAAAAGTTATAGGTAGTAATGGTAAAGTTGACCCTTCATTATTTAATCCTATTACCTACGATCCAGTTAACCAAGCATACATTAAACTAGGAGAAGTAGTAGGTAAGGCTTTTAAGGAAGGATTGAAAATTAAATAAAATTCGGACTCATTTTATTATGAGTCTTTTTAATAAATAAAAAAGGAAAACGCTTGCAAAAAAATAATTTATATTGTATTATAGTGATGTAAAAAAATAAAAGGAGAAAAGAAAATGAATAAGAAAGTATTAAGATTTTTTATGTTTTTATTAGTTGTTTTCACTTTAAGTTCATGTAATTCTAAAACTGAAAAAGTAAGTATTACTGGGCATGAAACAATTACAGTTAAAAAAGGTGAAACAATTAATCTTGATTTAACAATTACGGGAACAAGTAAAATTTCCGTAGATGACATTATCGCTAACTTAAAGTATTCATCTAATGATACTAAAGTTGTCAAAATTGAAGGCACCATTATTAAAGCTATTGGGGTTGGTGAAGCAATTGTAACAGCTAAATGGAATGAAGACTCAACAATTTCCCATTCAACTAAAGTTATTGTTGAAGACTTGCCAATAACAGATGTTAAAGTAAATGGCTTTACTTCTATGGCGATAGGTGAAAGTAAAACAATTACTTACGAATGTGCTGAAAATATCACAAATGTTGAATGGAAATCAAGTGATGAAAAAATCGCAACAGTAAAAAATGGTGTTGTTACTGCCATTTCTCAAGGTAAAGTTACTATTACATTAGTTGTTTCTAATAGTATTAATAAAGTAGAAAAATCCACTCAAATCGAAGTTTTACCAAACGTTGCTTCAATCATTTATGATTTAGATGGTGGAAAATTCGAAAGTGAAGCCCCTAGTACCTATGTTATTGGCACTGGCTTAGCAGAACTTCCAACTCCAATAAAAGATGGATATAAATTTTTAGGTTGGTACCAAAATACCGAAAAAGTTGAAATGATTGGTCAAGAAGCAACTGAAACTATTAATCTAAAAGCAAAATGGGAGTTAATTTTAGTTCCTGTTAAAGTGGAATATGAACTAAATAATGGTTCATGGTCATGGACAAGTGGTGAAGTTACAAATCCTAAAAATGGAATTGATAGTGTTAGTAATTTACCTGAGGTTTTCATGAATGAATTCTATTATTATTTATTAACCAATAATCTATTAGATTCTCCAAAGGTTAACCAGTCAATTCGTGAAAAAGCTTATACGTGGGAAGATTTTAGTAAAAACTATGATGACCCAGTAGCTTTATATAATCATACTTCAACAGGTTATTATGGTGCCCATGATGGCTATAGTGAATTATTCTGGGATAGTATGGAAAATGGCATTCCAACTGGAGGATTCTTTGGCACAAGTCCTTATAAAGAAAAATATGCTAATTTATTAAATGTGGTTAATCAATTAACCGCCATTAAATACTCAGATTTACCACAATCATCAGTTAGTTATAAAGCCGGTTTCTCATTTGTTCTTGATGGTTATTTCTATGGTACACAAGGTTTAATGAGTAAAGGCACAAATTATGAAACATTTAATTTCTTAAGAGGAGTCATTCCTACACCAACAGTTACTTATAATGGTACAACTAAACAAGAAAATATTTACGAAGTAGTAGAAGTAGAACCTGATTCAATTATTAATCTTGTCGCTCCTATTCGTGAAGGTTATGCCTTTGTAGGTTGGTACACAGACAAAAACTTTAGTGGAAGTCCGGTTACATCAGTATCTAAATCAACAACTGTATATGCCAAATGGTATGATTTAAATGCTCTACTTCCAACTCATAAAATTAATTATGTTTTAGATGGTGGTACTCTTCCTGAAGGAGCACCTACAGAATATTCAGAAGGTAAAGGCCTATCCACTCTTCCTACCCCAACAAAAGCAAGTCATATTTTCCTTGGCTGGAGTAAAAAAGCAGGTTCTAGTGATTATGTAACAGAAATTGAAAGAACATCAAAAGTAGATGTTACTTTATATGCAATATGGAAAGAATATAATGAAAATGAAAGATCAATTACCTATATTTATGAAGATGGTGAACTTCCAACTCATGAAGCTACTTCATTAGAAGAATTCACAAATGCATTCTTTGAAGAATTCTATGCATGGAGTGGACAAACAGTAGGTCTTGAAGCGTTTAAAGCAGCTGCTTTTGCCACTTGGAAAGGTGGAGCAGCAGGAAACTATAAAGTTTATAAACAAGATGGTAAAGGTGAAATTGATGAAGGTTATTTCGTTAATGCGAAAGCTAATGCACCACTATGGATGGCTTGGCTTAATGAATTTGATAAACAAGTAAATGCCATTAATGGTGCTCAAACCGCATGGGGTTCAACTTATGTTGGTTACTTAAGACTTTATGCATTTTTTAATCAAACCGCATCATACTGGAATGAAAGCAGAACCTCAGCTGTTTATAAAGCTTATCCAATTAAAGAAAAACTAATTACCAAATATACAGTTGGTGAAGAAACTAAACTTGTTGAACTAGTAATTGATGATGGAAGAACTTTCCTTGGCTGGTTTGATGAAGATGGTAATCGTGTAACTACGATTACTAAAGACATGAATAAAGATTTAGTTTTAACGGGAAAATGGAGTGCATCAACTCCAGTTGAATCATTTGAAATAGCAAAAATTGATAAATTATTAAAACTTACATCACATCAACTTACTTGGACATTTAAACCAAGTGATGCAACCAACAAACGATTAAAATTTACATCAAGCAATACAAATATTTTAACCGTTGATGAAAATGGAGTATTATTTGGTGTAAATACTGGTAAAGCAACAGTAAATGTAGAAGTTCTTGATAATGAAAAATTTAATATTTCCTTTGAAGTAGAAGTTTATATTGAACCATTTATTGATCTTCAAATTGATGGATTATCAGTAATTGATACAAAAGGTACAACTTATGTTAAAGCAACTTTATATGGAAGTAATGGTAATATTAAATTTAAATCAAGCGATGATAGTATTGCAACAGTCGATGAAACTGGACTTGTTACCGCCTTTGGGGCTGGAAGTGCAGAAATTACAGCGTATCTTGAAGGAAACGAAGATGTCAAGATGTCAACTGTTATTGTTATTTTAGAAGATAATGTTGATGAAATCTTTAATATTATCGCAAAAGCTCATAATAATGATATTTATATAACTAGAAATTTAAATGTTGCTTATGCATATCTTACTGATGTTTTCACAAGTGTATCTGATTTATTATTCAATTATGATTACTTTGTTGATGAAAGTTTAATTATTCCTCTAGATGGCAAACATGCAAACCGTCCTGGAACAAAGATTGATACAATGGAATTTATCACTGTTCACTACACTGCAGGTACACCAAAATCATCAAACGCAAGAGCAACCGCCAATTACTTCAACAATACTACAGCCGCTTCAGCAAACTATTGTACAGGTAATGATGGTATCTATATGTGTATTCCTGATGGTGAAGTAGCATGGCACGCAGGAGATGGAACAAGTACTAAATTTACTTGGACTAATACAGGAGTTAAAGCAACTGCGAACGTTAAACCAATTTGGGGTGTAATCGCAAATTCTAGTTCTTCAACTGGATATTACTTCACTTTAAATGGTCAAGCAACAACTATTGAAGTTCCTACAACTGGTACAACTTCATCAGGCACAAAGAAAATAATGGCTGATCCATCTAAGTGTTTTACCTTCTTTGGCCCTGCTTGGAAGGCTGTAGATGGATACTACTATATGGGCACTACTTGGGCATGTTTCACCCAAACACTTGCTGGTGCCATCTCAAGTCGTGGTGGTAACCTTAACTCTGTAGGTATTGAAACTGCTTGTAATTTTGGTAGTGACCTATGGTATACTTACCAAATCACTGCTCAACTTGTAACAAGATTATTATATAAATATAATCTAGATACAACAAGAGTAGTAGGACACAACATGTTCTCAGGTAAAGACTGTCCTCAAACACTACTTGCCAATGATGGAGAATTATGGTACAAGTTTATGGAATGCGTAGAAGCAGAATATGAATTATATGCAAAATCAAGCAATTATACAATCACTTGTAAATCAAATAATCCTGATATTTTACAAGATAATGGTCGTATAATAAATATTCCTAATTATACACAAACTGTAAGTTACACTGTAACAGTTCAAAATAAGACTACTGGTGTATCTCAAAGCAAAACATTTACAACAATTGTTCATGGAGTTTACACAGAAAAATAAAATGAAAATATATTATCAAATAAATATATTTCCATAAGTCTTTTATAAGATAAGAATATAATAAAAGCTCTCTTAGGAAATAAAACTATCCCAAGTAGAGCTTTTTATTTCATTTACAACATATAATTAATAGATTAAGGAGGAACCAAATGAAAAGATTTTTAGTTTTACTGATAGCTTTACTTTCTATTCATGTGTTGATGGGATCAAGTGAAATTAATTACAATAACACTTCCAAACATGAAAAGAACATAAGAAAACTAATTGAAAATGAATATCCCCAAAAAGCATATGATATGTATCCATTATATGGGACTGAAGATCAAATAGTAGGATATTTAGCAGAGTTTGAAGATACTTTTGCATACTGTTTAATAGAAAACTCAACATCACAAAATTGTAATGTTAATGATGAGTCTTATACAATAAAAAAAGTCCGTAATGGTCAAAATATTTAATTCAAACAACTACTTTTCCAGAACATGAGATAGTTTATGAAGAGGATGAAACAAGCAATAAAATAACACATACAGAGAGTCACTTAATTTATCAAAACTATTGACAAACATGCTCTTATGAAATATAATATACTTGTATAAAGAAAAAAACTTGAAAAAAGTATAATTTTTGGAAAAACGTGCATAATACTATGTAATGGAGGTGAATCTGATGGTTGAAAGATTAAGAAACAAATTTGGCGTAAATCAGCCGATATTCACAAGTGAGATTTTAGAGGAAATGAGCGAATATTCTCGCCCTCGTGTATTTCAACTTTTAAAGAAAGCAGAACAAGAAGAAACGCTTATTAAGTTCGACAGAGGCATTTACTATATTCCAACCGAAACTCGTTACGGGAAGTCTCTTATATCGGTTGAGCAAGTTATAAGAAAAAAATACATTTCAGATAATGACAATGTTTTTGGGATATATGGTGGTTTGCAAATGCAACAAAGTTTTATGTTGACATATCAAATACCTACCACAATAGAAGTTGTGACAAATAATGAGACTATGTGGGTACGTGAAATGAAACTAAGAAATCGCAATATTATTCTTCGAAAATCTCGGTTTCCCATAACGAAAGAAAATGTAGATGTTTATACTATCCTTGAACTGTTTAGTAATATTGATGTGAGAAAATATCTTGACGATGCCTTAGTACAAAAAGAAATAATAGGATTTATTAAAGACCGAGGAATTAAGTGCAAAGATGTGTATGCGCTTGCGGGTGCATTTCCATCTAAAACAACAAGAAATATTATGGAGAGTGGAATTATAAATGAATTTGCATAAGAATCACCAAGAATTTTATGATACTCTGTTGGTACTCGGTGATAGGTTGAACACTTCACCTGCTATCATAGAAAAGGACTATTACGTTACAATGTTTTTAGAGGCACTTTCAAAGAAAGTTCCGAATTTAATCTTTAAAGGCGGGACATCACTTTCAAAGTGCCATAAGATAATCAACAGATTTTCTGAAGATATTGACCTGACGCTTGATTCCGAAAATCAAACACAAGCCAAAAAAAGAGATCTCAAATACAAAATTATTGAGGTTTGTAACGAACTAGGTTTAGAGTTAATTAATGAGGCGAATATACGTAGTCGTAGAGACTATAATCGTTATGAAATCAAATATCCGATGCATTTTGAGGGTGCAGGTATAAAACAGTATCTTTTAGTTGAAACCGTGTTTATGGTAAAAACCTATCCCGATGAAATCAAAACTGCAACATCTATGATTTACGACTTCTGGAAAGAGATTGGAGACGAGGCTGCTATTGAGAAATATGAAATGAAACCATTTGATATTCGTGTACAGACCCTTGATAGAACTTTTGTTGATAAAGTATTTGCCCTTTGTGATTATGCTGTATCAAACAATACGACAGGATATTCAAGACACATCTATGACTTATACAGATTGCTTCCTATGATTGTTTTTGACGATAAACTGAAAACACTTATAAAGAAAGTCAGAGAGGATAGAAAGGCACATGAGCGGTGTTATACCGCCCAGGACAAGTACGATATACCGAATATTCTACAACAAATTATTGATAAGAAAATCTATTATAATGACTATGAAGAAATCACGAAGAAAGTATTGTTTGATGATACAAACTATGAAGTATCTATAACCGCAATACATAAGATTATCGAAAGCGGTGTATTTGAAAAATAACTAAATAAAGTACCATGTAGTATGGTCAACTAAAAGCGTCAATTGGCGCTTTTTATTTGCGATATTTATCATATTTTGATATAATAAAATAGTTGCGGGCGCAACTAAAATAGGAGTTTATATGGTTAAAATTACAAGATGGATAAGTTTAATTGAAAGATGTAGTTATGAATACCGGAATTTAGAATTTAAAGAATTAGGACTTGGACCTACGCATCATTTGTATATTTTGTATCTATGCAAGAATCCTGGAGTTAGTCAAGATGTAATAACTAAAGTATTACATTTAAATAAGAGTAATGTAACGAGAAATTTGCAAACATTACAAGATAATGGATTTATTGAAAAAAAGGTTGATGAAACAGATAAAAGGTCACATTTAATCTTTCCTACGGATAAGGCGTTTATGATTCGACCTAAAATACTTGAGAAAATGCAAAAATGGAATGATATCATACTAGATGGATTATCAGAAGAAGATAAAGAATTACTGCTTTTATGGCTTAAAAAAATAACTGATAATGCTTGTAAATATATTGATGATAACGTTGTGGAGGATATGTAGAATGTGGTATATAGTTATTGAATGCGCTTTAATAGTTATTTTAATATGTTTGATTATCTTAAAAACTAAAAAGAAGAAGAAAACAAAAGTTCCAAGTGTTACCTTTAGTTATATTAGAAGATATGTTCCCCGAATGGTTGGAGGATTAATAATTAAAATAGTGGGTACGATCATGGATTTAATTATTCCGTATCTTCTTGCCTATATTATTGATAATATTGTTCCAACTAAGGACATTAAACTAGTAATGATTTATGGCGGGGTAATGATACTTTGTGCCGCAATTGGCTTTATTGGTAGTGTTAAAGCTAATCAAATGGCATCTAAAGTCGCAAGCCTTGTGACAAGAGATTTAAGGAAAGATTTATTTATTAAAATACAAAGCCTAAGTGCGAAAGAGTTAGATGATGTAACTATTCCATCGCTTGTATCAAGAATGACAAGTGATACTTACAATATCCATCATATGATAGGTATGGCTCAACGTATCGGGGTTAGAGCGCCAATTCTCTTAGTTGGTGGTATTACTGCTATTTTATTATTAGATCCAGTAATGGCTCTTGTCTTAATCGCGTTACTTCCTTTTTTAGTTCTAGTTACAGTGATAGTGTCCAAAAAGGGAATTCCTCTATTTTCAAGAATACAAGAAGGAATTGATGACCTTGTTCAAACAATTCGTGAAAATGTAACTGGTGTTAGAGTAATTAAGGCGTTATCAAAAGGAGAATATGAAAAAAAACGATTTGATAAAGTTAATAAAAATTTAATAAACTATGAACTTAAATCTGGATACATTATGTCAAGTTTAAACCCAATTACTACGTTACTTTTGAACTTTGGTTTAGTAGGAGTAATTGTGGTTGGAGCTTATCGGGTTAATGGTGGAGCTATTTTATCGGGTAAGATTTTAGCATTTACGACCTATTTTACCATAATCTTAAATGCAATGCTTACAATGACAAGAATTTTTACCATCTATTCTAAAGCTTTTGCCTCAAGTGTTAGAATTGATTATGTGTTTCGTCTACCAGTAGATTTAGAAATTGAACCATCAGAAAAAGTAGATAGTGAATATTTTATTGAATTTAATGATGTAAGTTTTTCATACAATAAAAAAGTAGACAATCTTACAAATTTAAACTTCAAAATTAAAAAAGGTGAAAGCTTAGGGATTGTTGGTGTAACTGGATCGGGTAAATCAACGATTCTTAAGTTATTAATAAGAGAGTATGATGTAGATAGTGGTGAAATCTTAATTAATGGAAGAAATATTAAAAGTTATGAGCATCATGAATTAACTAAATTTTTTGGAATTGTTTTTCAAAATGATGTATTATTTTCTACCACAATTCGAGAAAATATTAGTTTTGGAAGAAACTGTAGTGATGAAGAAATTGAAAAAGCAAGTAAGATTGCTGAAGCATATTCCTTTATTGATAGTATTCCTGAAAGATTTGATAAGGTCCTAAGTGCGAAAGGTACAAACCTTTCAGGCGGACAACGCCAAAGAGTTTTAATTTCAAGGGCGGTTGTAACAAAACCTGAAATTATTGCCCTTGATGACTCGACAAGTGCTTTAGATTATAAAACTGATGCTAAACTTAGAAAAAACATTAAAGAAAATTTAGAAAATGCTACAATGGTAATTATTTCACAACGAATTAGTTCAATTAAAAATTGTGATAAAATCTTAGTAGTTGATGAAGGAAAGCAAATTGGTTATGGCAAACATGAAGATTTGTTAATGAATGTGCCATTATATTCGGAAATTCATCACATCCAAATGGGAGGTGGTTTAAGTGAATAATATGCGTGGGTCAAAAGTATCAACGAGAACTTTTAACAAGCCTAAAAACAAAAAGAAAACTTTAAAACGTTTAGGTAGTTATATTAGTGAATTTAAAGGTTGGTTTATTTTTGCGATTTTACTTACTATTATTTCTAATCTTTTTTCTCTAGTTGGACCATTACTATCAGGATATGCCATTGAAGCAATAGAACCAGGAGCCCATAAAGTAGAGTTTGATAAGGTATATCTATATGCTGGTTTAATGATTATATTTTATTTAGCATCAACAATTCTTAATTTTATTTTAACTTTTTTAATGGTTAAAATAAGTAAGAAAATAGTCTATAAACTTAGAAAGGACTGTTTTGATAGCTTAATGATGTTACCAGTTGCTTATTTTGATCACAACTTATCAGGTGATATTATCAGCAGAATGTCCTATGATATTGATACGGTTAATACATCATTATCAAGTGATATAGTCCATATTTGTACCGCCACAATAACTGTTGTTGGTTCCTTAATTATGATGATAGTTATTTCGCCCCTTCTTACTTTAATAATGGGGGTAACTATTCCAATATCTCTTTTCTTCACGCGTTTTATGCTTAGAAAAACTCATAAATTATTCAAAAAACGTTCAGTTAGTTTAGGTACTTTAAATGGTTATGTCGAAGAAATGATTAGTGGTAGTAAAACCATTAAAGCTTATGGGGTTGAGAATAACATTATTGAAGGGTTTAATAAAGAAAATGAAGAAGCAGTTACTGCGGCATATAAAGCTGAATATTATGGTAGTATAACGGGGCCAGGTGTAAACTTTGTTAATAATTTATCCCTTTCATTAATTTGTGTTTTTGGTTCAATTCTTTACATTTTTTCCAAAATTGGTTTAAGGAAAATTTCCTCATTTGTCCTTTATTCTCGTAAATTTTCAGGTCCAATTAATGAAGTCGCAAACATTTTTGTTGATATTCAAAGTGCTCTTGCGGCGGCAGAAAGGGTATTTGATTTAATCGACCAAGATAAAGAAAAAGAAGATGCCGAAAATGCATTAATGCTTGATAAAGTAGAAGGTAATGTAAAATTTAAAAATGTTCAGTTTGGTTATCTTGAAAATCAAGTAATTATTAAAAATTTATCATTTGAGGCAGTAGCTGGTAAAAAAATTGCGATTGTGGGTCCAACTGGAGCTGGTAAAACTACAATTGTCAATCTATTAATGCGATTTTATGATGTATCAAAAGGCGATATTACCCTTGATAATAATTCCATTTATCAAATAATGCGTAAATGTGTAAGGTCATCATATGCGATGGTTCTTCAAGATACTTGGCTTTTTGAAGGTAGTGTATATGATAATATTGCATATGGAATGGATAACGTTACTTTAGATCAAGTAAAGAAAGTCGCAACAGCAGCACATATCAATAACTTTATTGAAAGTTTGCCAAATGGTTATGATACCATTATTACTGAAGATGGTATTAACATTTCTAAAGGTGAAAAACAACTTTTAACCATTGCAAGAGCAATGTTACTAAATGCTAATATGTTAATATTAGATGAGGCAACTTCAAATGTTGATACAAGAACGGAAATAAAAATTCAAGAAGCTATGGATGCTTTGATGAAGGGGAAAACTTGTTTTATTATTGCTCACCGGTTATCAACTGTTCAAAATGCTGATTTAATTTTAGTAGTTAATAATGGAAATATTATTGAAAAAGGTACTCATCAAGAACTTTTACTTAAAAAAGGTTTTTACTATGATTTATATAATTCACAATTTGATTAAACACGCACAAAATATGCGTGTTTTTTCTAATATTTATGAGTATTTATTAAATTTATTTTTTTGATTTGTGCTATCATATTATGAGGAAAAATAATATGAAAGAAGTAACAAAATATAGAGTATTAACATTTACAAGATATTTAGGTGATTCCTTTTTTTATCCTTTCTTTTCAATGTTTTTGAAAAATCAAGGATTAGTGGAAGGAAAAATTGGCTTTATCTTGTCAATTAGTCCCTTAGTTGGAATTATTACCAATCCTATATACACTAAAATATGTAAAAATCCCAAAATTACCAAAAACATTTTAAGTATTATTTCGGGAATAGAAGCTATAATGATTATTATGATAGCATGTAGTTCTAGTTTTTATGTAATCAGTGCTTTAACCTTATTACTAGCGATATTTGGTTCATGTCATTATGGCTTAATGGATTCATTATTAACTTTATTTAGTAATGAAAAAACAATTAATTATTCTAGTATTCGTTTATATGGCTCTATAGCTTATATTATTGGTACAACTGTAGGTGGCTTTTTGATTAATTTAACGAATTTTAAAATTTGCTTTTTAGTTTCATGCATTCTTTTTATTTTGTCTAGTTTTTTATATTTTTTGTTAAAACCGCTTCAAGAAGAAAGTGAAAATAAACCTAAGGTAAAACTTAGTAGTTTATTTAAAGTGAAAGGATTTGTTTATTTTTTAATTTTATATACTTTATTAATGGGTTCAATAAATGCAGGAGATCACTTTTTTTCCATATATCTTTTAGAAAGGGGTCTTACTTCTAGCACCTATGGACTGGTTTATTCATATTATGTTATTATTGAAGTTATTTTACTTGTTATATTTAGTAAGACATCTAATAAAATTAATAATAACTTATTATTAGTTATTGCATCTACATGCCTTTGTATTCGCTTTTTAACAAATGGACTTTACGCACCACTTTGGATTGTCATAATTTTGGCGGGACTTAGGGGGGTAGCTTTCGCGGTGATACTGCACGTATCATATCAAACTGTTTTAAAAATTGTAGGAAAAGAAAAAGCAACCACTGGAATTATGCTTATAACACTTGGTCAAGCTATCTTTGTTTTTATATTTAATAATATTGATGGAAATTTAATTGAAATAACTAAAACTTATCGTTATTATTATCTTTTAATGGGATTATTTAGTTTAATAACAATGGTCTTAACAATAATTAGATACTTTACTTGTCAAAAAATAGTTAAAAATGAATAAAATAAAACCAAATTCTTGCTATTTGTCTTAAAAAATGGTATTATATCAAGGTAAAATGAGGTAATTATGAAAAAAGAATTTAGAGATTTATGCGTATCAAACATTGAAGAAGCAAATGTAATTTTACTTGGCTTACCATATGATGATGGATGTTCATGTGGTAAAGGCTCAAAAGACGCACCAAAAGTAATGCGTGAATTATCTTATTATTTACCAGCCTTCACAATGGATGGTGAAGATATCCACAAAACTAAGATTTTTGATTGTGGTGATGTTGAAAATGGCAAAGACTTCTATAAAAGGGTCAAAGCAAAAGCTGATGAAGTTTTTAAGTATAATAAATTTAATTTGTTTTTAGGTGGTGACCATTCTGTTACCATTCCTCTTGAACAAAGCTTTTTAGAAAAAGCAAAAAGAGAAAATAAAATACCAGTAATTATTCATATTGATGCTCATCCTGATATTTGTGATTTCTATGATGGCAGTAATTACTCACATGCTTGTACCAATCGTAGAGCCATTGATCATGGTTATGAAACAAATAATATTACAATGATTGGTATTAGAGGATATGAAGCATATGAAACTACCTATCTTAGTGCTCATCCTGAATTAAAGGTTTACCGGGCAAGTTATTTAAATAAAGAAGGTTATGATGAAGTAATAAAAGATTTAAAAAACCGCTTTGCATCAAATGATTATAGTATTTACTTATCATATGATATCGATGCTAATGACCCAAGTTTTGCCCCAGGAACTGGTACCCCTGAAGCTTTTGGATTAAATAGTAACCAATTAATGTTATTAATTAAAGAAATGTTTAAAGTCTTACCAATTGAGGCAATGGATATTGTTGAAGTATCCCCACCATTAGACTGTAATGATATTACTTCATGGCTTGCTTTAAAAACTTTATATGAAATATTTGAAATATTAAAAAAGAAGGAAGTAAAATAATGAAACATACAACTCTTGACTGTTATGGTGCGAATGAACACCAATTAAATGATATGAAGGTTGTTAACCAACTTTTAACTGATGCAAGTTACATTTTAGATTTAGACCCTATTTGTCCCCCAACTATTGTCCCTTATTATTATGGTAGAGTAGCTGAAGATATTGGAATTAGTGCTTATGTATTATTAGAAGGTGGACATATAACAATCCATACGTTCCCTCTTCGTGAATGTTATTTCATTGATTGCTTTACCACTAAAGATTTTGATGAAAACAAACTAACTGAATTTTTAATGCGTCGTCTTCCTTTTGATGAAAAGAATTCAATCATTAATACAGTAACAAGAACTAAGGGAACATTTAATGTAAAACCATATGATCCGGTTGCGGATTTTGGTCCACACTTAATGGCTGAAATTGAAGTTGACCATCAAATTAAAATGGAAGAAATGTTTGATTTCCTTGAAAAGACAGTTTATGATATCAATATGGATCCCATTACAAGACCATATGTAGTTAAAAGTACCTTGAATAATCCTAAATATTTATCAGGTATAATTGTTATTGCCCAAAGTCATATTGCTTTACATTATGATTATGAAAATAACAGAATTCTTGCGGACATATTTTCTTGTATGGCCTTTGACTATACGCAAATTGAAGCAGTACTATCAAGGCTTGGTAAGATAGTTTCTAATGAACTTATTCCAAGAGGTAGTAAGCATATTTATAAAATAAAAACAAATACTATTAATGAAAGAATTCTTGCTTCAACTAAATGGCAAAAAGTAGTCATCAAATAAGATTCTAGGAATAAACGTAGAACCTTAATTGATGCTAAACGAAAAGAAGTAAATAGATTAGTTAATAGTTGTGGTTTGGTAAATAATATTGAAACAAGTATAACCAGACAGTTCTATCAAAAGACTAAAATGTTGAAAATTTAATACATTATTTAAATATTCTAAAAAATTAACAAAAGAAAGCTCTTAAAGTTTATTTAAAATATGTAAAAGTTGTAAAAAAATTGGAAATTACAAAAGAAATGTTAATCAATTGTTATCAAGATAAATTGAAATTAGCCAATGCTTGAATATTAATTTATCCAAAATACAATTAAATGACGAATTAGATTAATGGAGGATAAGATATGAGGATTATTTTTAATCTATTAGAGGCAAGTCCTACCCCCCCAACATGGTGGTGGCCCTGTATTATTGCCTTAATTGTGGTATTATTTATACCATGGGTAGTTTTACTAATTTACGCGGTAACGGTAAAATATCGTATAAGACTATATAGTGAAGGAAATTTAATTAGTACATATAAGTTTAAAAAGAATACACCACTAAGTGAAATTAAACTACCAGAACGTAAGGGATATACCATTGAGGGATTATATCGTGATGAAGAATTCATGTTACCACTTGAATTTGACAAAATGCCTGATAAAAATCTAAAACTTTATATTAAATGGATAGAAACTAAGTAGAAGATGTTTAATTTAAAAATTAAATATCTTTTTCTTATAAAGGAGCCTTGAAATGAAACCTAATTTTAATAATTGTATCTTAAATGTAGTATCATCGATTATGAACAAATATGAAGTTAGCAGTAATTATGTAACTAATAAAATCGTAGATGAAAAAATAAAAAATGCGAAACATGTTTTTTTGGTAGTGCTTGATGGATTAGGACGAAATATTATTGAAAAACATTTAAATCCAGATAGTTTTATTAGAACAAATATGAAAAATTACATCACAAGTGTTTATCCCCCTACGACCGTCGCCGCAACATCAGCACTTTGTTCAGGAATGAGTCCGGGGGAAAGTGGATGGATAGGATGGCATCAATACTTTGATGAAATAAGACAAGATGTCATATTATTTAAAAATGTGACAACATACACCAATACCCCGTTAACAATTAATGTGGCTGATACTTATATCCATTATACTCCGATAATTGCTAAGTTTAAGCAAGTAAAGACATTTGAATTATATCCAAGTTTTAAGGAAAATGGATTTAGAACCTTTAAAGCAATGGGAAAAGAAATGGTTAATATTTCTAAATTAGATGAACCAACTTATACTTATTGTTATTGGGATAATCCTGATTACTTAATGCATGAATTGGGAACTAATAGCCCAAAAGTAAAAAAGGTTGTTAGAAAACTTGATAAAACCCTTGCGAAAACATTCAAAAATATAGGTAAAGATACTACTATAATTATTATAGCGGACCATGGTGTCGTTGATACAACTGATTTATTCTTAACGGATTATCCTGATTTATATGATACTTTAATTAGAAAACCATCCATTGAAGCAAGAACTGTTGCTTTTAAAGTGAAAGACCATGAAACTTTTAAAAAACTTTTTAAGAAATATTTTGGAAATTGGTTTAAATTATATGAAACTAATGAATTTTTAAAAGAAGGATATTTGGGTAATGATTACACTAAAGCTACAAGGTTTTTATTTGATTATGTGGCGGTTGCAATTGACAAATATAATATTGCATTAGAGAAAGATGAATTTATCATGAAAGCTCATCACGCTGGTGATACGGTTGATGAAATGATGGTTCCTCTTTCAATTGTAACAAAATAGGAGGATTTATGAACGTAAATAATTGGGTTAAAAAAAGCGATTATGCCCATAAAATGGTTGAAGAAAACCTTAAGGATGGAGCAGAATATCGCCATCATCATAAAAAAGTTGAAAAAGAAGAGTTATTATGGAATGGTTTAAATCTTGATAATGTCACCTTAAATGGAGCGGGAACCCTTAGTTTTGAGGATGGTTCAATAAGACTTGATGAAAATGATGATGTTGAAGATTTAGAGAAAAGACCAAACTGTAGTGTCGTTGTTAATTTTGAAAAACATGATTTTACCAAATATAACCGTGTTTATTTAAAAATGTTTATTAAAGCAACAGGATTTGTAAATTTTTATATTCATTATACTTTTGGTAGTGTAGTTCACACCGCAAGTGTAATTCCTAATAAATGGAATGAAATTATGTTTGAAGTAGAAGATGTTACTAGAAATGATATCAAAACATTAAACATTACACCTTTTTTATTTGGAACCCCACCGGAGGCTTTGCCTAATGTAAGTTTTTTTATTAAAGATATTAAAATGCAATTAGTTAAAGCAGACTATATTAAAGGATGGAACTTAGAAGACCGTATTGCTTATTCTCATGTTGGGTATTTTACTGATGCAACTAAGAGTGCTATAATTAGTGGAAATAAAGAATTTGAATTTTATTTAAAAGATGAAAATGATAATATCATATATCAAGATAAAACTAAATCATGTAAAAGCCATATAGGTGAATTTCAAGTTTTAGATTTTAGTCATGTAACTACTAAGGGAAGGTACTATTTAGAAGTAAATAATCTAAAAACTAATCTTTTTGAAATATCTAGTAATCCCTATCAATTATCAATTTGGAAGAGTATGCAGTTTTTAAGAACCCTTAGATGTGGAGTAGATGTTGAAAATGTACATAGTGCATGTCACTTGAATTGTCGCAGTGTTCATACTAATGGTAAAAGTGTACCTAATTTTAGGGGTTGGCATGATGCGGGGGACTTATCACAATTTGAAATTTGTACGGCTGAAATGGCCGAAGCCATCCTTGATTTAGCTAAAAACACCAAGGATGAAGATTTGCATAAACGTTTATTAGAAGAAGGAAAAGTAGGAATTGATTGGCTTCTTCAAACTTCATTTGAGGATGGACAAAGAGCCTTAGCTGTAGGCTATAAAATGTGGCGTAAAAATGTTCTTTCACCAACTAACCAAGGTGTATTTCAAAATGCTAGCGAAGAAGGTCCATTTGAAAACTTTTTAGCATGTGCAGCATTATTAAAAGCCTATCAAAATTATGATAATAAGATTTATCAAGATTGGTGTTTAAGAATAGCACGATTAGATTTTGAAACCGCCATCAAAGATTACAAGTTGAAAGTTTATACCAAAAGATGGGGTAGTAACATTGATGCGGTGGTAGCAGGAATAGGAGCTGAATGTGCATCATTACTATTTGAAATTACTAAAGATTCTAAATATCAAGATATAGCTATAAACTATGGAGATATTATTATGCAAACCCAACAACTTGACTACCCAAATTGGGATATTCCACTTCGCGGCTTCTTTTATGAAGATATAGAACATAAGTATATGTTAACGTATGAACATCGTGGGCATGAACAAACGCCAGTTCAAGGTTTGTATTATTTATGTAAAACTTTTAAAGACCATGAAAACTATAAAAAATGGTATCATAGTTTAGAACTTTATGGAGAATATGTAAAAAAGACAATTAGTTATACTGCCCCATATAATCTTTTATGTGCTCACGTTTATGATTTAAATAAATTTAATATGGAGCGTTTCACTGTTCCGGCTGGATATGGAACTACAGCCGAAGCTTTAGAAAATTTAAAAACGCAAGCAAAGCATGGAATTAAACTAAATGATGATGTTTATTTACGTATTTTTCCTGCTGCTATCCAGCGCCGAGGTTTTCATGCCACATTATTAAGTAAAACTAAAGCAGTAACGCTTGTTTCACAAATAACGAATGATCAAGAACTTCAACAAATTGCGATTAACCAATTAGAGTGGATATTAGGTAAAAATCCTTTTGCATCATCAACTATGTATGGGGAAGGATACAATTATCATCCTTTATATGTGGCCTATTCACCTCAATTAGTAGGAGCTTTGCCGGTTGGAATTGAAACTAAAGGATATGATGATGAACCATATTGGCCAACAATTAATAATGCGGTTTATAAGGAAATTTGGGGACATACAACCGGTAAATATTTATTTGTTTTAAACGATCTTATTAAAAAAAAGTTAGAGCAGTAGCCCTAACTTTTTAGTATATGTTTTATTTCTTTACCACTTCTAAGAGCAACCGGAAGTCCGCCAGTTATTTTTTGCCAGTATGTAGCAATTAACATATTAGGAATTTTATTTAATTTTGGAGAAATACTTGCAAGAGAAGTATGCTTATTAACGATAAATCCCATATATGAGCCATAATAAGAATAGTAGTATTTATTATAAGTAAGTGGTGTCCAAACATCTAATAATTTAATATTATCTTTTAAGGTAGGATATAAATTAACAATTATCTCTTGAAGTTTTATTCCCAAATCATGTTTGGCTTTGTTGTATTCTTCATGATTTTGGTCATTTAATTCTTTCCAATAATCATAATCACATGGTGTTTGTGTGATATACACCTGAATAACGGTTTTTTCATCATTAGGGTAAAGATATGAATAATCTCTTAAAATAAGACGATTAATTTGTCTTTTTCCAATTGTAAGTGATATAGTTTCATTTACCACCGTATCAATAATGGGACTATCCTTCTTATTAACTAAGTATGCTACATGAAAACTTGAAACTGCTGGATACTTATATTTGTTTTCAAATTTAAAGATTAATTTTTGATTAATATATTTTTTATCAATTAGGTTATTATAAAGATAATAGGGATCACCTGTATAAATTAAATAATCACCATTAACGGTTTCATTATTATTTATTTCCATATCTGTGAATTTGTCGTTATTAAAGGTAATTTTTGTTACTTTGCTGTTGTAGAATATTTTACCACCAAGTTCTTGGTATTTTTTCAAAATATTTTTAGAAAATTCGGCTGAACCTTTTTGGTAGACTTTACCATTACCACTTGCGAAAGTCGCATAGGAACAAAAAAGGAAAAGGGGCGAATATTCTTTGGGAATATAGTCGGTAAAAACTCTTTTAAGTAGTGGATGTTTGTATTTTCGAGCATATTCGCCGAGTGTCATTTTATGGTAGTTTAAATAACATGAAGTATAGCCAGATACTTTATTAAAGAAAGTGCTTAAGAAATTACCATTTTTCATGCTATTAGAAATTCGTTTAGTAATATTAATAAATTTATTAATTTCTTTACGGTCTTCATAAGAAATTTTCAACATTTCAGTCCTTGTTTTTTCAAGGTCAGCATATAGCGTTATGGAATCATTACCATAAATTGATTTATAAAAGTATTCACCTTGATATAGATTACTAGTTTCATCCATTGCCCCAATCTTTTTCCATAATTTAAAATCTTTGGTATGTTGATTAGTGCCTGTAAGCCAGTGCATACAGTTATCAATGTAATAACCATCTCTTATCCATCCAGTACAGCACCCTCCGGCCCAGTTGTTTTTTTCGTAAATACTTGTGTCATATCCTTTTTCTAAAGCATAAATGCCAGCCGTTAGTCCGGTTATTCCTGCTCCTATTATAATCATTTTTTTCATAAAATCACCTAGTTATATTATTTGAAAAATAATAAAAAATATACTTGATAGTTGAAAAAAAACTAAAATTAAAGTATAATTAATATTGAGGTGATAAAATGAAAGCAAAAGTATATTTTTCAAAAACAATAAGTCCCGAAGAAGTAGTTAGATTATTTGAAATGATTGATTCCCCGCTTTATGGTAAGATTGCGGTAAAGGTACATTCTGGGGAAGTAGGTAATCAAAACTTCTTAAAACCAACATTTTGGAAACCAATGGTTGAAAAAGTAAATGGTACAGTTGTTGAGTGTAACACCGCATATGATGGTGGTCGTAATACTAGTGAAAAACACCTTCAAACCCTAAAAGCCCATGAATGGATAAAATATTTTAAAGTTGATTTGTTAGATGAAGAAGACCCTGATTTAGAATTAGATATTCCAAATGGGAAAGCAATAAAAAAGAATTATGTTGGAAAACACTTAAAAAATTACGATTCCATGATTGTACTCTCACACTTTAAAGGTCACCCCATGGGTGGATATGGTGGTGCTTTAAAACAACTATCAATTGGGGTTGCATCAAGTTATGGTAAAGCCTACATTCATGGATGTGGTATCCCCAAGAATTTATGGACAGCCGATCATAATAAATTTTTAGAATCAATGAGTGATGCGGCTAAATCGGTAATTGATTTTTTTAATGGTAAAATTGTCTATGTAAATGTTATGAAAAATATGTCGGTAGATTGTGATTGTTGTAGTATTGCTGAAGACCCATGCATGAAAGATATTGGTATTTTAGTATCACTTGACCCCGTAGCCATTGACCAAGCTTGCATTGATTTAGTTTATAAGTCAGATGATCCTGGCAAAAATCATTTAATTGAAAGAATTGAATCTAGAAATGGTACTTACACAATTGATTGTGCCGAAAAAAATCAAGCAGGTACTAAAGATTACGAATTAATTGATGTTACGTTAACTAAATAGTATGCTTCAAACTAAAAATGAATTTAATCAAATTTTAAATACAATATCTAAACAAGGTATGTATAAACAAAATATTGTTATCGCAATTGATGGCATGTGTGCAAGTGGTAAAACTACACTAGCCCTAATGCTTCAAAAAATATTTGGGGCAAGAGTAATTCATATGGATGATTTCTTTTTAACTGATCAAATTAAAACTCCAAAAAGACTTTTAGAAATTGGGGGTAACATCGATTATGACCGCTTTAAAGAAGAAATTATTATGAATCTTGGTAAGGATATTACCTACAAGCCTTATAATTGTCATCATCATACCTTTGATCAAGAAAAAGTGTTACCACAATCAGCGATTACAATAATTGAAGGAGCATATGCCCTACATCCAAAGTTTGGGGAATATTATGACTATGCTATCTTTATGATGGTATCTAGCGATCAACAAATTTTAAGAATTAAATTACGAAATGGCGAGGAATTAGCAAAAGTATTTAAAGATCACTGGATAAAATTAGAAAATGATTATTTCGAAAAATTTGATATAGCAAGTAGATGTAATATAATTTTTGATACAAGTGAGGAAAATAAGAATGAATGATTATACGTTAATTACTGGTTCAAGTTCAGGAATTGGTTATGAACTTGCCCTTAAGTTCGCCGAAGAAGGCCATAATTTAATTCTTGTTGCGAGAAATGGAATTAAATTACAAAAACTTAAAGAAGAAATTAATAAAAAAACAACTGTAGATGTTATTATTTTTCCTTGTGACTTGACAGATGAAGCATCATTAAATAACCTTTTTAAGCAAATTGAAGAAACAAAGAAAAATGTTAATATTTTGTGTAATAATGCGGGGGTTGGTTACTATGGAGAGTTTCTTGAAGAAAAAATCGAAAAGGCTATGTCCATGATTGACCTAAACATAAAAGCATTAACTAAACTTACTTATTATTTTGGTAATAAAATGAAAAGTAGAAAAGCTGGTAGTATTTTAAACATTGCTTCAGTTGGAAGTTTTGTACCTGGGCCAATGTTTGCGGTATACTATGCTACTAAAGCCTATGTACTATCTTTTTCTGAGGCTTTAAGTATGGAACTTAAACCTTATAATATTGATGTTTGTACCATCTGTCCGGGGCCTACTGACACTAATTTTTTTAATAATGCTAGCGCTAGTCAAATTGATCTTTTAAAAAGAATTAAACCAGTCTCTCCTAAAATTGTTAGTGAATTTGCATATAATATGCTACAAAAGAAAAAAGTGGTGGGGATTCCTTGTTTTAAAAATAAAGTTAGTATCTTTTTTACCAAACATTTAAGCCGAAAAACCGTTAGAAACATAATGTATAAAATACAAAATAATAGGACAAAATAAAACTACCTAATGAACAGTTAGTTCAAAAGGTAGTTTTTTCTTTTTCTCCTTTAATATTTGTCATATTTTAACATTGCTACTTGTAGGCTGTTGATTTAAATAACATTATGATATAAACTAAAGGAGTAATTCTTCAGAAAGGAGCATACTATGGCAGAACAAAATAAACTATACAACGATGATGACCGTTCTTTAAATGTTTTATTTGGTCTAAAATTAAAACAAATAAGAAATGAAAAGCGTATGTCCCAAGAAGAATTTGCTTGGACAATTGGTGTACATCGTACATATCTTGGTCAAATCGAACGTGCTGAGAAAAATATAACTCTTAAAAATATTGAAAAGATATGTATTGCTTTAGGAATTGATCCTAGAGAGTTATTTGATTTTAAAGACCTTAAGTAAAAAACAGTTGGTATTAGTCAGCTGTTTTTTTATCTAAAAGTTTTAGTGCTCCATCAATTGGAAAATCAATGATAAGGTAATCAACCCCCTTATTGATAAGTTTGTTTATTTGTTTCATATTAGTAACGGTCCACACACTAACAGGAATTCCAAGTTTATGCATTCGTTTAATATAAGAAAAAAGGAGTAACTTATAATAAGGAGAAATGACATTGCAATTAGTTTTTTTAATATGTTTTTTTGGAAAAACATCAAAAATTCTAGAAAAAATTCCATATTTTAAATGCCTTTCTCCAAGAATTAAAGCTGTTTTAATTTTTGGATCAATCTCCTTTACTTTTATGATAATTTCTTTTTGAAATGATCTAAGCATAAAGTTTTCATATGCCGTGTGTGCAAGCATTAGTTCAATTACTTCTTTTTCAAGTCCTGGTTCTTTAATTTCAATATCCATAAAAAGTTTTCCAGCTAGTTCATGGATAACGTCACTAAATTTAGGCATGATATAGCCTTTTTTTATGGTAATTTCTTTTAATTCATCATAGGTATAATCACAAATTTTAAATTCATCAACATTTGGATCATGACTTAATAAAATTACTCCATCTTTGGTTTTTCTTAAGTCAAATTCAATTCCATCAGCTTTAAGTTGATAAGCAAGTTTTAAGGCTTCTAAAGTATTTTCATGAGCAAGTTTTGAGGCCCCACGATGGGCAATAATCATGGGTTTTCTTTCTTTGTTATTTGTCATATGAATCACCTACCATAATAATATTATACAAAAAAATCTAAAATTAGCAAATAAAAAGCCAAAATAAATTTATTTTGGTATAATATAAGATATATTAATTAAGGAGAAGTATAATTATGAAATTAAATACCAAAAATACGATATTTGTTGGCTTTGCATTTTTATTAATTTGTATGTTCTGGCAAGTATATGATAACATTATTGCGAAAATGCTAATTGATAGTTTTGGACTTAACCAAACTTGGTCTGGCTTTGTTATGGCATTAGATAATATTTTTGCGATTGTATTATTACCAATCTTTGGAGCTTTATCAGATAAAACAAAAACTAAATATGGTAGACGTACTCCCTATATTTTTATTGGTACCATACTTGCGGCGATATTAATTGTTTGTGTTTCATTATTTGATAATATGCAAAAAACTAAACTAAAAGAAGCTGATATACCAGCGGTTGAAACAGTAGAAGTAGTTGAAGAATTTAAGGAATTACCAAGTGTTACTTATTATGCGGCAGTTGAAGGTAAAAAAGATAGTTGTGAGGAAGTAACTAAAGAATTGAATGAATTTAAAGAAGGCGATAAATTATATCGTTTTAAAGAAATATTATATGATACTAAAGAACTAGCCGTAGATGCTAGAACTCCATATGTCGTTGAAGTAAGAAAAAGCAATTTAGGCTTTTTAATAGGCTTTTTAGCAGTTTTATGTTTAGCCTTAGTTGCGATGAGTGTGTTTAGAACACCAGCTGTATCTTTAATGCCTGATGTTACGCCAAAGCCTTTAAGAAGTAAAGCTAATGCCATTATTAATTTAATGGGAAGTGCTGGCGGAATTTTAGCTTTAGGGTTTATGACTTTCCTTGCGAAAGACTATCAAAGTTATACTTTAACTTTTGTGGTACTTGCGGTGCTAATGATTGTTTTCCTTGGCTTATTTATGTGGAAAGTAAATGAGAAAAAGTTAGTTGCCACGATGAAAGAACAAGAAGAAGAGTATGGTATTGAAACTTTCAGTGAAACTGATGAAATAGCAGATGAAAAAATGCCAAAAGATGTTAAAAAATCATTTATTTTAATTTTACTTTCAATTGTTTTATGGTATATGGCATATAATGCCGCAACATCAAAATTCTCAGTTTATGCATCTAATGTTTTAAATACAGGTTTTACGATTCCACTTTTAGTTGCTCAAGCTGCGGCTATCATTAGTTATATTCCTATTGGGATCATTTCAAGCAAGATTGGACGTAAAAAAACAGTACTTGCGGGTGTTGTTATATTATTTGCGGCGTTCCTTAGTGCAATCTTTGTTAATGATAAACATGCATGGATTATTTGGATTTCTATGGCTCTTGCGGGAATTGGATGGGCAACTATTAATGTTAACTCTTATCCAATGGTTGTTGAAATGTCAAAAGGTGCAAATGTAGGTAAATACACAGGTATTTACTATACTGCTAGTATGGCCGCTCAAATTGTAACTCCCCTTCTTTCAGGAGTATTTATGGATATTTTTGGAATGCGTGCTGCATTATTCCCATATTGTGCAATTCTTAGTGCATTTGCTTTTGTGACAATGTTATTTGTTAAACATGGTGATAGTAAACCTATTCCAACAAATAAGTTAGAAGCATTTGAGGCTATGGATGACTAAAGTAATGATTGTTTTAGGTAATAGATTGAATAATGATGCTTCTATTACTTCTAAAATGCAAGAACGTTTAGATTTAGCCATAAAAGCTTATGAAATATTTTCACCAACGAAGATTATTGTATCAGGTGGTATCGCTAATAAAAAAGCTAAAATAAGTGAAGCATCAACAATGCAAAATTATTTAATCTCTAAGAAAATTCCCAGTGATCAAATCATTTTAGAGGATAAATCTAAAACTACCCTAGAAAATGCCTTGTTTTCAGTTCCAAAAGCTTTAGAATTTTCACCAGATGTAATTATTGTGGTAACGTCAATTGATCATTATCGTCACAATGTATGTAAAGCATTTCATATTGCGTTAAAGAAAAAAGAAATAGATTTAATTTTTTATACAAAAAATCACTAAAAAGCGTTGTTATATTTAACAGCGTTTTTAAACATTTTCTATACTTGTATTTTAATTTAAAAAAAATGTAAAATGTGGTATAATATTCACAATAAGAAGGTGATAATAATGAAATTAAAAATCAAAGTACCAGGAACCTTTGCGATAATTATAGGGATAATTATGTGGTTACTAACATACTATGCATATGATACATTATGGTATATTTTCATGGTATTAATCGGCATAATTTTGATTAGTTATGGAATTATTCAGTTAAAATTAGCTAAGGCTTTGACTGATAATCATCATATTAGTTTAATGGGAAAAGCCATAACATTAATTGTTGTAGGCATACTTTTAATTATTCCTTGGACTAATGAAATTATTGTGATGATAATAAGCATTGTTGTTGGTGTTACTTTATTGACGTTATGTTTTATAAAATTATTATCAAGTTCTAATAAATGGAAACAATTTAAAAAGGATTTATACAAGTATCTTATTTGTGGCCTTGTTATTGCTTTTGGAATTAATGGGGTTGGAAGAATAATAGTCCTTGTGTTTTCAAGCTTAATTATTATTTATGGTATTATTCTAGTTATTTTTGAATGTACAGACATTAATAAGAAAAATCCTAAAAATCCTAATGAAATTGAAGGAACAGACTACTATGTCGAAGATAACAAAGACGAAGTTTAAGTTTATTTATTTAGAAATAACTAATAATTGTAATTTAAATTGTTATTTTTGCCCATCTAGTACTTTAAAAAATCATGAATTTATGAGCACTCATGATATTAAAAATTATATTTTAGAGCTTAAAAACTACACTGATACCCTTTACCTTCATATATTAGGTGAACCCCTTACTCACCCTAATTTTGAAGAAATTGTAGAACTTTGTAATAAAAATAATTTAAAAGTAAGAGTTACCACAAATGGAACATTACTTTCTAAATATAACTTTCAAAATATTAATATTAGTAAACTTAATATTTCTTTACAATCGTTAATTAACTTTTCAAGTGATTACTTAGGTAAATATTTTACTAATCTTAAAGAAATGCTTGAACAAGTTCATGAAAAACTAGAAAAAGGAAAAATAGGGATTGATCTAAGGCTGTGGAATGACAAAAATAACATAAATGTTCAAAAATTAAACAAACTAATAGAGAATTATTTAAATAAAATTGTCCAAATTGATAAATATCCAAATATAAGAGTAAGTACTGAAGATGAATTTACATGGCCTAATGAACTAGATGATTGTAACCATAATGTTGTAAAATGTTTAGGTGGAAAAACTCATCTTGGAGTTCGCGTTAATGGGGATGTGGTTTTATGTTGTTTGGATTATCAAAGTAAAACTAAAATTGGTAATTTAAAATTTCAATCATTAAAAGAAATCATTGAAGGAGAGATTTACCAATCGTCAATGAAAGCATTACAAGCAGGAAAAGCATATTTTTCACTTTGTGCATCCTGCTCTTATCGTAACCGTTTTAATGGAAAGTGAGGTGATTTGATTGAAAATAAAAGTAGAGGAAAATAAAGAACTTTCAGAAATAGAGATTTTAATTAGCACTCCTATTATTAATGATGAAGTTCACCGGGTGGTTAAATTATTAGAAACATCAACCCTTAATATAATGGGAAAATTAAATGGCGAAAACTATGTTTTAACGTTAGATCAAATATTTTATTTTGAAGCAGTTGATAACCGAGTTTTTGCATATTGTGAAAAAGAAATCTATGAAATTAATTACAAACTTCAAGAACTTACGGAACTACTTTCTCAAACTTATTTCATTCAAACTGCGAGGACTATTGTCCTAAATATCAAACAAATTAAAAAGGTTACCACCCTTGTTAATGGTCGTATTTTAGCTGTTCTCAATAATGGTGAAAAAATGATTATTACAAGAGTATATGCCCAAAAATTTAAGCAAAAACTAAAAGAATAGGAGGTGAAATGGGTATGAAAAATAAAAAAGTCTTAAAAATTAGAAATATATTAATAAAACTACTTGTCCATTTCACAACTGTCTTTACAATGCTTGCGGTGGCGTTTATTGGACTTAGTTCAATGATTGGTGGAGTTGAGTTAAATAATTTGATACCATGGAGTTTAATTATTTTAGTTTCTATAATTGAATCTATAATTTTTTATTATGTATTTAAACTTAATAAAATATCAATTCTTACACAAGTTACATTAGTGTACTTTACGTTTATTATTTTCTTGTATATTTTAGGATATATCTTTAAAATCTTTAATAAAAATGATATTCCTTTTGTATTACTTACCGCGGTTATGGTCTTGGTGGGATATGGAATTATTTCCTTTATTCTTTTAATCAAAAATAAACGGGAAACTGATAAATTAAATCAAGAATTAAGTAAATTTAAGGAGCGTGATGAATGATGAAAAAATTACGTTTTGCCTTAATTATTGTGGGAGTGTTATTTATTTGCTTAAGCCTTGGTTTAAGAACTAATGCTCAAAATATACAAGTAGTTGATGAATTTGAAGATGTGAGTTTCACGACTATTCCGGTACTTACTAATGATGAAAAATCAAAATGTGTAGTTACTTGGAAAACTACCGCGGAAATAAAGTATTTAAAGGTTTTATTAAAACTTCAAAATAATAAAGAACAAGTTCCTTATGTTAGTGGACGTAAGAATACTTCCGGCACTTTTACTTCTAAAAAAACAACAGGCGATAAGTATTTAAATGTTTTAGAAATAGAAGTAGATAATAGTCAATTAGGTAATATAAAGATTAGATTTGATTATAGTTATGAAATGGTTTTAAGTGATATTAATGATGATATTAAAACATTCACTTATATATTTGTAACTGGTAAATGGATAAAAAAACAACCAACTCATATGGGGGTGCTTGCGGGGGTGTTTATTACCTTTGTGGTTGTTGTCGCAACCTATGCTATTATTGAAAATAGTCATCGTGAAGTCATGAATGATGAAAAAGAAGAAACCGAGGAAGCAAACGATGAGTAAGGTATTTGGAGCGTATTTAGAGGACTATCATCTTATTAAATTAATTGTGCCAAACACGGTTGATTTAAAAGAAATCACTCTTAATGGTGATAATACTAGTCAAAAGTTAGAAATCAAATCTTCAGAAACTTATGCTAATGAATTACACTTATTTTTAGAATATATGGAAGATATCTCATTTCATCTTGATTATAATGTAATACTAGATAATTTAAGTTATCACTTAAAAATAGGAAAAGTAACTAGAACGAAAAGATTTGAAGATGAATTTTATTATGATGGCATTTTAGGATTTATTTATCATAAAGATTTTACTGAGTTTAAAATTTGGAGTCCTGTATGTAAAGAAATTACTTTATGTTTGAATGATACTAAATATCCACTTACCTATTGTGATAAAGGAGTTTGGAGTACAACAGTTGAAGGTAACTTAGATGGTGCTAAATACTATTATCTAATTAGAGTAGATGATGAAGAAATTAAAACGCTAGATCCCTATGCGATAAGTGGAACTGCGAATAATCAATATAATTATGTTGTTGATTTGAAACGTACATATCAAATGCAAAATGATTTTTATCAAGACAAAGAACAAGACCCCATCATATATGAGATGAACCTAAGAGATATGGTTTCAAATATTAGTGAACAAGATAGCCTATATTTAAGAAATATTGATAATTTACGATATTTAAAGAATTTGGGTATTACTCATCTTCAATTTATGCCTACTTTTGCATTTGGTGGAGTAGATGAAAATAAGAAACTATCAAATGATGATAATTTTTCTTACAACTGGGGTTATAATCCAATTCAATATATGGTACCATCTGGTTGGTATGCAAGTGCACCAAGTGATGCATATGGAAGGATCAATGAATTAAAAAAATTAATTGATAAAACTCATGAATTTGGATTAGGCGTTAATATGGATGTTGTTTTCAATCATGTTTATAATTATGAAACATTTTCACTTGGACTCCTAGTGCCTGGGTATGTTTATCGTACGGATGAACGAGGCTTTTTGATGAATAGTTCATATTGTGGTAATGATTTAAGAACTGAAGCTAAGATGATAAGAAAATATATTCTAGATGTTGTTTCATTTTATCAAAAAATTTATAAAGTTGATGGTTTTAGATTTGATTTAATGGGATTAATTGATAGTGAAACCATTTTGCTTGTTGTTGAACTACTTCAAAAAGAAAATAAGCTTTCCATGGTATATGGTGAAGGGTGGTATATGAATACAACTTTACCAATGCATTTAAATGCAAACCTTGGAAGTGCTAAAAAATTACCTTCAGTCGCTTTTTTTAATGACTACTTTAGGAACATCATTGGAGGTAGTTTTAGTGGAAATAAAGGCTTTATTCTTGGTGATAATTTAGAGATAGTTCAGTTAAAAGATATGTTAATTGATGGATCTAAGCTTACAATGCCTTTTTTATCGTATCATCAAAGTATAAATTATTTAGAATGTCATGATAATTGTACATTATATGATAAAGTATTTTACCGAACAAATGATGATGAAAAAGCTAAACATGCATGTAAACTTGGTCTTGGACTAGTCATTATAAGTAGAGGTATTTCCTTTATTCATGCGGGAGAAGAACTCATGCGCACTAAAAAAGGAGTTGATAATTCCTATAATATGCTTGATGATATTAATCACTTTCCTTGGGAAAATCTAGATACAAAATATGATCTCAAGGATTATGTTAAAAATTTAATTTTAATTAAAAAAATGAAAATACTATCATCCTTAGATAGTATAACTAAAAAAGATAATTATTATGATTTAAGATATAATAGTGGAAAATATCAATTAATTATTAAAAATAATTATGAAGATGTAGGTATTTATTTTTGCCCAGGTACCAATATTATTTTTGATGATGGAGAACTTAAAGATGAAAAAATTGAATCATTAAATACAAATGTACCGGGAATTTGGATTTTCAAAAAATAGTGATAGTATAAAAACTGTCACTTTTTTCTATATAAAAAGGATAACTAATCCTTATTACTAGGAAGTAGTTATCCAAATTTTTATTCTCGCTCATTGATGACATCAATAATTTTTTGAGACATGATCTTATATAGTGGTATACAAGTTGAAACAAAGGTAATTATTAAGACAAATCCAATTAGGAATAGCGGTGTACGATATGTAAGAGTATACATATAAAGAGGAATTAAATTGAGTTCATCCGTAATCCCGCTATTATAGAAACTAATGACATAATTTGCAAGGAAAATGGAAAATACATAAGCAATTAAAGTGACAAATAAGGCTTGAATAATAAAGATAATGGAAACTTTAATGCCACTAAGGCCGATGGAACGAAGGATACCAATTTCCTTTTTAGAATCAACAATTTCAATTGTAATTACAGTCCACATAATACCAATTGTAAAAGCCACAAAAACGACAAGACCAGCTTTTGATATAATGTTGATGAATGGGTCGACAGTATATGAATCAATATCAGTGCGATATTCCCAAACATTGATTACGTAACCTTTTTTATAGGCTTTTTTAAATAAACTATAGGCTTTGCTTCCATCTTTAGGAAGTTCAGTCATTATTTTTTCATTTTCTTGGGTATATGTTTTAAGGATGTTATACATGTTATCAGAGACTAAGATTTTATCAGTTGAATTTACAATACCAACTACTTTAAAGGTTTTGCTAAAACTGCTGTTATTGTGTGATGGGGTAATCGTAATGGTGATACTTGTATTTAGAATTTTGTTTTGCCACTCTAAATATCCACTAGTTGAAGGGTTGAATTCATAAATATCATTAGCCCAAGAAATAGGAATTGCAATTTCATCATCACTTGTAGGAATTTTTCCATATGGAGTGTTATCCCATCGATGTGAATTACGATAATATATTGATAAATTATCTTTTCTAAAGGTTAATTGATTTGGGCGATAATTCTCTTGGAGTTTATCAGAAGAAGCAGTAATAAGCCAAGTTGAGCGATTAGATGAGTCACTAGTAAAAGTTATATTGCCGGAAATGTCAACTTTTTCAATTTCAAAATAAGGAGCAGTAATGATGATTGCATTCATCATTTTTAAGTCATTATAGAAGGCATAATTTCTTTTATCAGTATAATCAATATCAACATTTTGGAAACCAGTATATGAGTACCAGTTACTAAAGTTGGTTTTTACAATTCCTACAATTAGATAATCATTTTCAACATTTAAATTAATGTATTTGTTTAAATAGTCATAAATTGTACCATTTTCAATAAAAGTGTTAAAATAATTGAACGCTTCAACAAGATAATCTGTGATTAAGATTTCTTTGGCATTTTCATTTGGAAGTCTACCAGCAAGCAAAGTGTAGGTATTAGTTTTGTCATATTCAATTAAAGTTTCAACATGACCAGTAAAAAATTCAGTACTAATATCATCATCATTTTTTGCATAATGGAAATCAATATCTTCATATTTATGAATAATTAATTCGGGTAATTCTGATTTAATTTTTGTATATGAATTTAAATCAAGTTCAACTGAATTATATTTATCGTAAAAACTTTTATGATTTTTTGAATTAATAGGGTTAGCTTTTTTAATGTTAGTATAATTATATCCATTTTCAATCATTGTATAAGTGTTTTGACGAAGTTTATCACCATGTAGTTCAATGGTAAATGATAAAAAGGCTAAACTAACACAACAAATGATTATAATAACCAAAAACCTAAATTTCTTTTTCCATATATTTTTAAGAGCAAGTTTTAAACAAACACGAAGGGGAATATGAGCAGCTTTAAATTTTATCTCATTTTGTTTTTGAAGGTCATTACTCATTTTGTCACCTCCATATTTTTAGTAGTAGTTTTCATGATTTGACTTTCACAACTTGTGTTGCCATCAGGTGAAATTCTAATCAACATATCATTATACAATAATGCGGATTCTTCATCATGGGTAACAATGATAATTAGACGTTCTTTTGCAAGTTTTTTGAATAATTCAAAAATGGTAGTTGAAGTTTCACTATCAAGGTTGCCTGTTGGTTCATCCGCAATAATTAAATTGGGATTTTTAACAACGGCTCGTGCAATAGCAATTCTTTGTTTTTGCCCACCTGATAATTGACTAACTTTTCGGTTTTCAAGTCCGGTTAATTCGACATCTTCAATTACTTTATTTAAAAGTTCTTTTCTTTTTTTGGCTTTTATGTTTTGAATTTCAAGGGGTAAACTGATATTTTCTTTTAAAGTTAAGTCCTTTAAAATATTATATTCTTGAAAAACAAAGCCTAAATAACTATTTAAGTAAGCATTTTTTTCTTTTTTGGATAGATGAGCTAAATTATAGTTTTCTACCCAAATTTCACCTTCATCAGGCTTATCAAGTCCACCTAAAAGGTTAAGAAGGGTACTTTTACCAGAACCTGAGGGGCCAAGGATAAAGACTAATCCTTTTTCGGGGAAAGTTACAGAAAAATCACGGACAGCATGAATTCTTTCGTTACCAGATTGATAGTATTTATTAACATTTACTAATTTTATCATTTCATGCCTCCTATGATACTTTAATTATATCGATTGGTTTCTTACTACTTAATTGTAAAAGTGGAAAGATAACCGCGATAATTGGGGTTATGAATGCTAGAATCATTATTGCAAGAACACCATACCCCGTAAATTTAATAACGGTGAAGTCAATTAGAGCTTCTGAACTGAATGAACTATCAAGTATTTTTAAGAATATAGCAGTACTAATAAGTGAAATTATCGTAGTAATAGTACTAATTATGAGAACTTGGAATAGATAAATTAAAGAAATTTTCCAACCATTCATGCCAAGGGACATATAAATTCCAATATCTTTGGTGCTATTTTTAATATTAATGATAATGAAGTTGAAAATAAGAAGAATGCTGAATAAACAAAATACAAAGAATAAACCTAGGAAAAGAATAATATTATTATCAATGAATTCATTAACAATTAATAATTTTTTGAAAGAAGAATTGTTAATAATCATATTATTTTTGATCATATCTTGATATATGGCAGCATTTACACTGGCATCTTCGGTAACTATAAAGATAGGATAACCACCAAGGGCATCACTACTTGAGAAACTATTTGACAAGTATTTAATGTATAAATTATCTTCAATTTGTTCAGTATTAAGTTCTGGCATATATAAAACACAATCATCATCATCAACAATGCCTGTAACGAGAAAATTCATTGGTGAAGGAATTCTTGAATAGCCACAAACATAAAAAGTTACCATTTCATCATATTCATTATATAAAATGTAGTTTCCTTCATCACCATTTTCTTTTATGGAAATATTATCAAAATTTATTTTCAAGACTTTTTCAAGAAAGCCTCTAGACACTGCCATTTGCATAGCATGTTGAGGTTTTGGAACATTTGGAGCGGCTCCCCAAAATTTATAAGAGCCATCAACCCCAGTAATAGGTTGATTATTACTATCTTTTACGGTGTCAATTTGCATTGTATTAGGATTAAATGAAGTATATTTAACATTTTCATAAGTTCCAGTTGTATCAAAAACGTTATAAATTATATCATCTCTTACATATTTTAGATTTAAAGTTACAATATTATCATAGTTGTTACGAGAAACAAATAAAGAATTATAATAGGGAATATTATCGAGGAAAGCAACTTTATTTTTAGTGTTTTCCATATCTGTATTTAAGATTTCTTCAAAATTAGTTTTAATAATGTTTTTAATATATAAAGAATTATTAAAATTATCATTTTCAAGAGGTTTACCAATTAAATCAGTGTATTCTTGTAAGCTTGGATCATTAAAATAATTATAAGTAAGTAGACATCGTGCGGTATAATCGGTGATGTATACAGCGTAATTATTGTACATTGTAGCGTTAAGACCAAGTTTATTCCATGTGGCGGTTTCTTGTTCAAAAGTTAATAGTTTATCAAGATTATTAAGGTCAGCAGTGCTTAGGGGAATCATTCTTTCAATTGTGGTTGCATAACTCCAAACTGGGAAGTAATTATCTTTATTAAGAGGAATGTCAATAAGCATGCTTTTATACATTGTCATTTTACCATCACTAGCATATTTTTGATAGATTTCATCACCCTCAAAGTTGTAGAAACCAGTTGAGGTTGTATAACCATAATTGGTATATTTTTGATTAATAGTTACAACATTATTATGATATTCTAATTGATATTTAGCATATTCTAAAGAAGAATTAGTTAGATAAAGGTTAACCGTGCTCCCCGCAAATATTAAACTAAATGCAAATAGGAGGATTATTAAAATAAAGCGTAGTTTATTTTTAACAAAAGCTTTAAGGGAAAGATTAAAACTTGTTTGAATACTTGGTGAAACCTGTTCAGTTTGATAATTATCGTGACGATATTCGAGATTTTGTTCATTAATAGTTTTATCATCAATTATGCTTCCATCCTTAATGGTAATAAGTCTATCACCATAAGTTTCGGCGATTTCTTTATCATGAGTAACAATAAGGACTAAACGTTCTTTGGCAAGTTTTGATAGAATATTCATGACAATATCGCGGTTTTTACTATCTAGATTTCCCGTTGGTTCATCTGCGATAATGACTTTAGGATTTTTGACAAGAGCACGTGCAATTGCAACTCGTTGTCTTTCCCCTCCGGATATTTGGTTCATTTGGCGTTTTTCTTTTCCTTTTAAGCCAACTTGTTCAATTATATTCATAATTTCATCATGATGAGTTTTAGGACTCTTATGATGAAGTTCAAGTGATAAAGCAATGTTTTCATAAACAGTTAAATTTTTAATAACATTGAATTCTTGAAAAATGAATCCAATATAAGTGTTACGATAAGTATTATAGTTTTTAGCTTTAAAATCTTTGGTATTTATATTTTCAATAATCAATTCACCACTATCATAGCTGTCTAGTCCCCCAATCACATTTAAGAGGGTACTTTTACCACTACCACTTTTACCAATAATAAAGACAAGACCTTTATCAGGTAGGGTGAGGTTGATATCACGGAGGGCATGATAACTACCCTGTCCGGATTTATAGTATTTATTTAAATGTTTAATTTCAATCATAAGTTCTCCTAGTAGATAATTTCATCATAAATAGCCGGTATCACATAAGTAACAGTGATCCGAAAATCATCTAAACAGTATTCATCAGTTTGTTCAAAAGGACTATAAGCAATTGTGATAATACCACATTTATTTTCAGATATTTTTGATTTAGCAATATAAGCGTTAAGGTTACTATCTAATTTGAATAATCCAAGTTCAATGGGGGTAACTAAATATTGTAAAACTAGGTTTTGTGAAAAAGTTGAATTGTTTAATGTTTCTTTAATTATTTCATTGTTTTCATCAATATTCCATTCTACTTGTCTAAATTCATGATATGTACTTTCCTTTTCCGCATAATAACGCTCAGAATCATATAATATTTCCCAGGTACCGCGGTTACGATTACCATTTTGAATTATTAAACAATTGTTAATATAAATTGGACTCTGAGGTAGGAAGGTACGAGGCATTTTTTTAGCATATTCTTCAATTAATTCAGTATAGTTTTGTTGACCTAAGGTATTTGTAAAAGTAAACCATTTATATTTTTGTGATGTATCAGCTTCATAAGTAATATAATCGGCAGTAAAGGCAAGTCCGTTCATAAAATCGGTAGCGTAATTAGCTTGTAAAATGTTACCATTTGTATTTGCAAGATAGATTATATCATCATTATTGAATTTTAAATATTGATAACTGATATTGTTACGTGATGAAGTATTATCAATTAATCCAACTTTGGCATAGGAATCATGAAAATCATAAGCCTCAACAAAACAATAAGAAGATGTCATTAATTTACCTTCGCTATTAATATAAGAATATCTTAAATTATTATTTTCATCATACATTCCCACAGCCGCATATCCTTCACTAAAACTACTTGCAAAATTATATATTGGTTCTACCATAATGGTGAAAGTATTATTTTCAAATTTAAGATAGCCAAATAATCCATCTTTTTCAATGACTAGCATATTTTCTTTAAAACTTGAATAACTAGTAGTTGTATCTTTAAAGGTATAAATTATTTGATTGTTAGAATCAATAATAAAAGTTTTACCTTTTTTGGTTACAACCGCCTTATTTTCAGACATTGGGTTTACAGTGTCATAATTAATTTTGGTAATTTCTTTACCAGTTTTATCGATAAAACCCCATTTCCCTGATTTTTGAACCATAAGATAGTCACTAAAAATTGGTTTTACATCATCATATTTTGCAAGGCTATAGGTTTTATTATTTGAAGAAATCAAATAATAGGTATGTTTTTTATATCCTAGTGCCATAGTATTAGATAAATATTCATCTTTCTTACATCCTGTTAAACACCAACAAGTAATGGTAATCATAAGTAATAGAATATACTTATGCATTTTAAAAACAAAATTTACTCTCTTATCCATTTTTTCACTCTCCTAATCTTTTATTATACCAAAAAATGACGCAAAATACAAATAAACTGAATTGTTAATGTAAATGTTTTCACATTGTTTTCATGGTTTATAAATAAAAATGTCGAAAATCAAAATAAATGACAATAAAATTTAAAAAAAAGTAGAAGTACTAAATTTGAGCTTTTGCTTAAAAGGTAGTTTTTAAAAGGAATTATAAGTCGTTAAATGTTTTACAAATTTTGCGTTTTATGGTACAATACTAGTAATGGAGGATATAGCTATGAAACTAATGTTAATAATAATTGCAAATGAAGATGCTAATTCAGTATCAAAAGTGTTATTAAATGAAAAGTATTTTGTTACGAAGTTATCAACTACTGGGGGATTACTTAGAAATGGTAGTACTACTTTATTGGTTGGTACTGAAGATGACCGGGTTGATCGGGTTCTTGAAATCGTAGGTGAAATCGCCAAATCAAGAAAACAAAAGGTACCTGCTATTCAACCAGATGAATTTGGAATGTTTTCAACTTTACCATTTGAGGTGCAAGTTGGTGGAGCTACCATATTTGTGTTAAATATTGATAGTTTTTATAAATTGTAGAAAAGAAGAGCAATGCTCTTTTTTTTAAAAGAAAAGCGTTTTCAAAAAAAATAGTATTTTACAAGTAAGATTTGGAAAAATATGATATAATACATATGGTAAAAACTAGGCACGTACGTCTGAGCAAATATAGTAAGATAAAAAAGATCAGAAAGAGGCCATTAGGAGGAAAAAATGAAAGAATATAGTGCAAAACAAATTAGAAATGTTGCTTTACTTGGACATTTAGGAAGTGGTAAGACTAGTCTTGCTGAATCTGTATTATTTTTAAGTAATGCGATTTCTAAAAAAGGTGAAGTAGAAAGAAAGACTACTGTATCAGATTATCTACCTGAAGAACAAAATCGTCAAACCTCACTTTCAACTTCATTAATTCCAGTTGAATGGAACGGCTACAAAATTAACTTTTTAGATACACCAGGATCAGAAGAATTTGTTGGTGAAATTGAACAAGACCTATCAGTTGTTGATGGTGCCGTTGTTATAATTGATGCACAAAAGGGAATTGAAGTAGGCACAGAAAGAGTGTGGGATGAAGTTAGAGATCGAAATATTCCTACCTTAATTTTTGTAAACAAAATGAATAAAGAAAACGTTAAGTTTGCATCTATTATGGATAAGGTTGTTGAAGGCTTCGGTAATAACGCAGTTATAGTAGAATATCCAATGGGTACAGAAAATAACTTCCAAGGCTTCTTTAATGCTTTAACTAAAAAAGCTTATAAAGGTGGAACTGAAAGTGCTGTTCCAGCTGAATACGCTGATAAATGTGATGAATTACATTATGTAATTAATGAAAAAATCGCTGAAACAGATGAAGAATTAATGGAAAAATTCTTTATGGAAGAACCATTTACAGAAGAAGAAGCAACAAAAGGCTTAAAAACAGCCGTTGCTAATTGTGATATGTTCCCTATTTTAGTTGGTAGTGCAACTGATGAAGTTGGTGTTTCATCATTATTAGATATGATTTGTTCATATTTACCTAGTCCTGTTGATAAAGGAGCTAAAGTTGGTCAAGATGGCAAAAAGCGTGAAGGTACAGATAGTGAACCTTTCTCAGCATATGTTTTCAAAACGGTTGTTGACCAATTTTTAGGTACTTTAAATTATATTAAAATTAATTCAGGTACTACTAATGGACTTGTTGAATTAGTTGTTGCGAATAAAGATACAGTTGTTAAAACTGGTCAATTTATGACTTTAATGGGTAAGAACCAAATTTTAGTTCCTACTTTCCATGCGGGGGACATCGCTGTTGTTACTAAGATGACTGATTTATTTACAGGTGCTACCATTTGTGATAAAAAGGATGTAATTTGTTATGAACCTGCACCAGTTCCTACCCCAGTTATTTATGTTGCAATTCAAGCTAAAACTAAACAAGATGAAGATAAGATGTCATCATCATTACAAAAACTTAATGCGGAAGACCCTTCATTTGAAATTAGACGTAACCCTGAAACTGCTCAATTATTAATTGGTGGTCAAGGTATGACTCATATTGGTTATATTCTTGAAAAAATGAAAAATATGTTTAAAGTAGAAGTTACTACAGCTGAACCTAAGATTGTTTATCGTGAAACAATTCGTAAAGTTGGTGAAGCTCAAGGTAAACATAAGAAACAATCTGGTGGAGCTGGACAATATGGTGATGTTTGGATTCGTTTTGAACCACTTGAAGGTAAAGATTTTGAATTTGCATCTGAAGTTGTTGGTGGTGCAGTTCCTAAAAACTACTTCCCAGCTGTTGAAAAAGGCTTAATTGAAACACTAGAACATGGACCACTTGCGGGATTCCCTGTTATCGGTGTTCGTGCTGTTTTATATTTTGGTTCTTATCATCCAGTTGACTCTAATGAAATTTCCTTTAAGATTGCCGCAAGTTTAGCTTTTAAAGAAGCATGTAAGGTTATTAAACCGACAATTCTTGAGCCAATTATGGAAGTTGTGGTAACGGTTAAAGATGAATATGTTGGTGATATTATGGGTGATATTCCACAACGTCGTGGTAACGTTATGGGTATGAATCCAGTTGGTCGTGGTAAGACCGCAATAACAGCTGAAATTCCTGAAGCTGAAATTACAAGTTATGCTATCGACCTTAAGGCTATGACTCAAGGTAGTGGTCATTTTACACGTAAGTTCATTAGATATGCTGATGTTCCAGAAAATCTAGTTAAGAAAATTATTGAAGAATATAAACCAAAACAAGCATAAGAAAAAACATCTAGGAGTTATCTTCTAGATGTTATTTTATTTAGTAAAAGACTTAATCCAAGGGCTGTTTTAATATCATTACATTGGTTACTACTTAAAAAGTTTTCAATTTCACTTATTGGTAAAAAATGTATTGATAAGAATTCATCATCATCTTCCTTGAGTTTTGAAGGGGTTAAATCAGTACATAAGTAAAGATAAATTAATTCATTACAAAAGCCTGGTGATAGGTAATATTTGCCTAGTAATTCAATATTATTTGCTTTAAAGCCAACTTCTTCTTGAAGTTCTCTTTGGGCACAGGTGAGAGGGTTTTCTCCATTTTCCATCAAGCCAGCTGGAAGTTCTAGTAATTGAGAATTACTGCCAATCCGGTACTGCGAAACTAGAATTACCGCCTCATCAATAATGGCAAGCATTGTGGTGGCAGGTTTATGATTAACAAATTCACGGTCAACAATGACACCATTTGGAAGCTTAAGTTGTTTTTTTTCAACAGTAATAATTTTACCATTATATATTGTTGATTTACTAACTATTTCATTCATTATTTAAACATATCCTTAAAGTAATTAAATATGATGTCAGATTCCTTAGTTTCCATTCTTTCTGGATGCCACTGAATACCAAAAAGAGGAAGACTAGTGTGCTCAATTGCTTCAATTACATCATGATTTTTATATAATACGACAAACCCATCTGGTAAGTCTTTAGTTGCTTGATGATGAAAAGTATTAGTGGTGAATTTTTCAGGTAAAAGTTTTGCAACACCGATATTTGTAACTTTAGTTACTTCATGAAGTTTGTTAGTTATAGGGTGATTAAGACCTGCACTTTCAATATCTTGATATAAGGCTTTGCCAAATACGGCGGAAAAACCTTGATGACCTCGACAAATTCCTAAAACTGGTTTTGCCTTTTTAACAGCGTATAAAATGATATCTTGATCTAATTTATCCATTTCATCATCAATTTCTTTCGATAAACCTAAATCATTATTATCACCATACATAACTGGGTTATAGTCATCACCACCAATAACTAAGAAACCATCACAAAGATCAAGAATACATTGATAATTAGACCCAGGAGTGATGATAATAGGTATAAGACCAATTTTTGTTAAACGGTCAAGGTAGTTACGATGTACACGAATAAAAGTGTTGTTGTCACTGTGATTAATACGAGGGGTTACCCCAATGATTATGTTTTTCATTTCCTTTTCCTTTCTTTTAACTAAAAAATATTAGTATATGATGTTTAAAATTTATATAGATAAATTTTAACATATTTTAAAATAAATTACAAAAAATATTACTTGTTTTGTTTTACAAAAATACACAAATATGTTATAATTATACTTTGAAGGGATGGTGTCATTCATGAAAAAAACAAAAGAAACAGTAGAAATAATAAGATATACACCACACTATGATGTTGGACTTAATGAAGAACAAATCAAAGAACGTTATGATCATGATCTTAATAATATTGTAAAAGATATAAATAAAAAAGGTTATTTTGGAATTGTCTTAAAAAATGTTTTTACATTCTTTAATATGATTTATATTTTTATTGCGATACTACTAATGATTGTTGGCACAAAACCATCAGAATATACCTTTTTAGTTCTAGTTTTTATCAATACTTTAATTGGTACTATTCAAGAAATTAGGTCGAAAATGACAATTGATAAATTATCGCTTTTATCAGCTCCTGAGGTTACGGTTGTCCGGGAGGCTACTAAAGTTAAAGTAAAAGTTGAAGATATAGTTTTAGATGATATTATGTATCTTACTCCTGGTAAAGAAATTACAACTGATGCTATCTTAGTTGAAGGGGAAATTGAAGTAAATGAATCACAACTTACTGGTGAGTCAGTGCCAATTAGAAAAAATGTTGGTTCAACTCTTTTTTCTGGTAGTTTTGTGGTATCAGGTAATTGTTATGCCCAAGTAGAAAGAGTTGGAAATGACACCGAAATATCCAAACTCGCGGCTCAAGCTAAAAAGTATAAGCAACCCAAATCAGGAATTTTAGGTTCCCTTAATCGTTTACTTCAAGTAGTAGCGATATTATTAGTATTTTTTGGAGTATTATTGTTCTTAAGATATTTTAATTATCATATTGACTTTAAAGATCCTAATTTTCATAATCAATTTAAAGATGCGGTAACAACCACCACCACGGCGTTAATTGGAATGATTCCTCAAGGATTATACTTGATGACATCGATTGCCTTAGCAGTTAGTGTAATGAGACTTGCTAAACATAATACGTTAGTTCAAGACATTTACTGTATTGAAATGCTTGCCCGTGTTGATGTATTATGCCTAGATAAAACGGGAACTATAACTGATGGTACAATGAGTGTAGTTAGATATATTGAAAAACAACGAAATTTAGAATACAGTGTTAAGGATATAATTTCATCAATTAATACGGCTCTTCAAGAATCTAACTCGACTTCTAAAGCTTTAGAAAACTATTTTGGTTTTAGTGAAGTCTTAAAACCAGTTGAAGTTACACCTTTTTCATCAGAGCGTAAATTTAGTGCCGTTACCTTTGCGAGTGGTACTTATATAATAGGGGCTCCTGAGTTTGTTCTTAAAAATAATTTTGATAAATATGCATCAGAAATTAATGAATATGCTAACCAAGGCTTACGAGTGATTGTACTTGCATATAGTCAATTACCATTAAAAGATGAAAAAATTCAAAAAGTTCCAAGATTGATATCTTTGATTTTGATTGAAGACCAAATTCGAAAAGAAGCATTTGATACCATTAAATACTTTAGAGAAAATGGTGTTGAAGTTAAAGTTATTTCAGGTGATAATCCGGTAACCGTATCAGAAGTATCACGCCGTGTTGGAATTAAACATGCGGATGAATATATTAGTTTAGATGGTTTAAGTGATGACGAAGTATATCAAGCCGCAACGCAATATACTGTTTTTGGCCGGGTTAAACCTAATCAAAAACAAATAATTGTTAAAGCCTTAAAGGATGCTAAACACATAGTGGCGATGACTGGTGATGGAGTTAATGATATTTTGGCTTTAAAGGAAGCAGACTGTAGTATTGCAATGGCATCTGGTAGTGATGCGGTTAGAAGTGTTGCAAAACTTGTTTTACTGGATTCAAACTTTGCATCGATGCCAGCGGTGGTTGGTGAAGGTAGAAGAGTTATTAATAACATTCAACAAACTTCTATTTTGTTTTTTGTAAAGACTTTGTTTATTATTATTCTTGCAGCCTTAACCATTAGTGGATTTATTGGAGTATTTCATCCTGAAGGAAGAGCAGGGTTTCCAATTGAAAATAAAATGGATTTATTCATGCTAGAGTTCTTTGGAATTGGTATACCATCATTCTTCCTGGCTTTACAACCAAATAACAATCCAATTAGTGGTAATTTCCTTGTTAATGCGATGCGAAAAGCTTTACCTGGGGCATTGGCGGTTGTTATTGAAGTAATTCTTGCTTATTTAGTGGCCAAACCACTTCGACTTAATGGCGACCAACTTAGAACTGTTGTTGTGCTTTGTGCGACATACACGGGATTTATGATGCTTTATATTGCTTGTCAACCATTTAATTTAAAAAAATTTGTTCTTTTTATTTTCTGTATTACTTCAAGTTTCTTCGTGACCCTTGCTTCAATGTATGAAGTGAAGATTTTAGGACTTGATTTTAGAAGTATTTTTAATTTAGTTAAATTATATAGTATTGAAACGGGAGAAGATGGAGGCACTCTTGTGGTAGCTAATGCTTTATTATTAACTATTATTTTAGCCTTATTGTCTTATACCTTTGTAACTTCAATTACATATTTCTTAAATGCGATTAAAAAGAAAATAGATGATCGCCATAATCGTTTTAAAGTTAAGAAAAATAACTGATTAATCTTTTGATTAGTCAGTTTTTTCTTTTTGCCCATACCTTTTTTAATATTATTAATATTATATAGTAGACTAAGAAATGAGGTGAATCATGAAAGTACTAACGATAAGTAACGTTTCAAAAAGTTTTTACACTAAACTTGGCATACTTGAAGTAATTAATAATTTAAATCTAGAATTAAATAGTGGGGAAATAATTGCAATTGTTGGTCCATCAGGATCGGGGAAATCAACCATTTTAAACTTAATATCGGGGTTACTAAAGCCAAATGATGGAAAAATTAATGTTAATGGTAATTTAGGGTATATGTTTCAAAAAGATCAATTGTTTGAATGGCGAACTGTATGGAAAAATATTTTACTTGGTTTAGAAATAAGGCATCAAATAACCGAAGAAAGAAAAAAAGAAATCGAAGAAATGCTTAGAAAATATGATTTAATAGATTTTATTAATAATTATCCTCACGAACTTTCCGGTGGTATGCGCCAAAGAATAGCCTTAATTAGAACCCTTGCTTTAAAACCTAATATTTTGTTATTAGATGAACCTTTTTCGGCACTTGATTATCAAACAAGAATTAAAGTAAGTGATGATGTTTATAATATCATTAGAAATGAAAAACTTAGTGCAATTTTAGTTACCCATGATATATCTGAGGCTATTGCGATGGCAGATAGGGTAATTGTACTATCTAAAAGGCCCGCAACCCTTAAGGGGAATCATCTTATTAAAATGCAAGAAGAAAGTATTACCCCCCTTCTAAAACGTAAAGATCCTAATTTTAGAATGTACTTTGATGAAATTTGGAGTGAACTCAATGAAGAAAGTTAATCCATATATCAAAAAAAGACGAATTAATCGATTAATTATTACTAGTATTCAGTTATCATTGTTGGTATTGTTTATTGTTATTTGGGAATTATTATCCAAATATCACATTATCGATAGTTTTTTATTTAGTAAACCATCTAGTATTTTTAAACTATTAAAAATGTACATTCAAAATGGAGAATTATGGAAACATATTAAGATTTCAACATTAGAAACTATTTTAGGGCTTGTAATTGGAACTTTACTTGGATTAATTATTGCGATTATATTATGGTGGAATGAGTTTATTGCAAGAATTTTTGATCCATTTTTAGTAGTATTAAATGCTCTTCCTAAAACTGCTCTGGCCCCTATTTTAATTATTTGGGCTGGTACTGGTATTAAAGGTATTACGGTGGTGGCGGTTTCTATTTCAATTGTCATAACAATTATTTCAGGATATGCCTATTTTAAAAATATTGAAGAAGATAAAATAAAGATGTTGAAAAGTTTTGGGGCAAATAAATGGCAAATCCTTATTAAACTAGTTTTACCTGCTAATTTTGCGAACATTGTAAATATCATTAAAATTAACATTGGAATGTCATGGATTGGAGTAATTGTAGGTGAATTTGTGGTATCAAGAGCCGGAATTGGTTATTTAATTGTTTATGGTTCACAAGTGTTTAAAATGGATTTAGTCATGATGGGAGTTCTCGTTTTAGCAATTATTGCATTTATTATGTATGAAATTGTTAATATTATTGAATTACAAATTAAAAGAAAGAGGAAATAAAATGAAATTTAAAAAAGTTTGTTTATTGTTTAGTTGTTTATTATTAATTTTATTGTCATTTACAAGTTGTAAAACTTCAAATAAAAAGAAAATTAGAGTTGCGGAAGTAGCACATTCGGTTTTTTATGCCCCTCAATATGTCGCAATTGAACTTGGCTATTTTGAAAATGAAGGTCTTGAAATAGAGTTAATTAATGCTAATGGGGCTGATAAAGTAACTTCATCACTATTATCTGGTGATGTGGAAATAGGATTACAAGGTCCGGAGCCTACTATCTATTTATATAATAATAATCAAGATAATTATTTAGTCAATTTTGCTCAGTTAACCCAAACAGATGGAAGTTTTATTTTTGGTAGAGAAAAAGTTGATAACTTTAGCCTTACCATGTTAAAAGGTAAAAGCATTTTAGGTGGTAGAAAAGGTGGAGTGCCTGAAATGACTCTAGAATATGCTTTAAAAAACGCTGGATTAATAGTTAAACAAAATGTAGATAAAGTTGACCCAAGTAAAAATGAAGTAAATGTAAGAACTGATATTGCTTTTTCCGCGATGGCTGGTTCCTTTTTATCAGGAGAAGGTGATTTTGTAACCTTATTTGAACCTACGGCCACAGATTTAATGAAGGCTAGTCGAGCTTATTTATTATGTTCAGTTGGAGAATTAGTGGGAAAAGTGCCATATACAGCTTATTCGACCACAATTAAATATTATAATGCTAATAAAGAAACCTTAGAAAAATTTACAAGGGCCATTTATGAAGGTCAAAAATATGTAAATACCCATAGTGATCTTGAAGTTGCTAAATTAATGAAAACAGCCTTCCCTGATATTGTGCTTGAAGACTTAGTTAGTGTGGTTAATCGTTATCGTGCAATTGATGCATGGTGTACGACCCCTTATTTTGAAGAAATAGGATTTGAAAAATTAATGGATATTATGAGCTTAGCTAGTGAACTTGATAAAAGGGCACCATTTAAAAAACTAGTCAATAATGAAATTGCTAGTAAAATAATCAAGTAATAATAAATCGGTAGAAATACCGATTTTTGATATTTTTTAATAAAAAAATTATTTTTGTTTACTTTTTGATGAAAATAAGATATAATAATGATAGAAATTAATAAGAACAAAGATATATTAATAGAAAGAGGTATAATTATGGGATTATTTTCAGGAATTAAAAGACAATTATTAAAAGTTATTGAATGGAAAGATGATACTACCGATACGATTGTCTATCGTTATCCTATGGAAGATCGTGATGAAATTATGAATGGTTGTCAACTAATTGTAACTGAATCACAATGTGCAATGCTTGTAAGTGGTGGTCAAATATGTGATGTTTATGGTCCTGGTACACATACACTTACCACCAATAATATGCCAATTATAACAAAACTTGCAAGTTGGAAATATGGCTTTGATTCACCATTTAAAGCAGATGTTTATTATGTAAATACTAAACAATTTATCAATATGAAATGGGGTACTTCAACTAAAGTTACTATGCGTGATCAAGATTTTGGTATTATTCGAGTTGGTGGTCGTGGCACTTACTCATTTAAGATTGAAGATGCACCTAAATTCATGCGTGAAATTTTTGGTACTAATCGTGAATATACAACAAGTGCTTTAATGGAATACTTTAAGAGTATTATTGTTTCGGGCTTTACTAATGTTTTAGCTGATGCGGCCATAGCGGCTTTAGATTTACCTGCTAAATTACTTGAATTTGGTGATCGTATTAAACAAGTAACAGATACTGATTTTGATGCAATAGGTGTTACGATTGTTAATTTAAAAGTTGAAAGTGTGGCATTACCAGAAGAAGTTGAAAAGGCCATTGACCAAAGATCATCTTTAGGTGCCATGTCAGGGGTTTTAGGTGAATTTACTCAGTATCAAGCAGCTCAAGCAATTCGAGATGCGGCGAATAACCCTAATGGCGGAGCAGCATCAGTTGGTGCTGGCTTAGGAGCTGGAGTTGCCATCGGCCAAGCCATGGGCCAAGCGATGGGTCAAGCCTTAAATAATCAAAATAATAAAGAATCAGGAGTTGTATGTCCTAAATGTCATGCAAGTCTTCCGGCTGGTTCTAAGTTCTGTAATAATTGTGGTACGGCTATTAGTCAAAATAGTTTTTGTACAAATTGTGGCTCTAAAGTTGTTCCGGGATCTAAGTTTTGTAACAACTGTGGTCAAAAGTTAAATTAGTGAATAATTATGGATATAAATACAGAAGAACTTGAAGTAAAACAAGCTGAAGCTGAAGATTATAGTTGTCCTCAGTGCGGGGCTCCGGTTAGTTATAATCCTAATACAAGTATGCTCGAATGTAGTTATTGTGGATTTAAACAAAAAATTGATGGACAAACAAGTGATGAAGAATTTTCATTTGAAGATGCGGATAAAAATGCAGATTCGTCGTGGAATGCTGATACGAAGGTCATCAAATGTGAAAACTGTGGAGCCGAAAATGTGGTTGCGAATGATGCAATTAGTAGTACTTGCCCTTTTTGTGGGTCTAATCAAGTAATAGATACAACTGAACTTGCGGGAATAAAACCCCATCGGATAATTCCTTTTCATGTATCACAAAATGATGCAACAACGACTTATATAAAATGGGTAAAGAAAAGATTTTTTTCACCAAAAGCTGTAAAAAAACAAAGAGTAAAAGTAAATGTTAGTGGTGTATATTTACCGATATGGACTTTTGATACTGATACTTTTACCAAGTATGATGGCTGTTTAGGAGAATATTATACGGTGACAGTTGGTAGTGGTAAAAATCGCCATACTGAAACTAGAACTAGATGGTATCACATTTACGGGACTACCCAACTTACTTTTGATGATATTGTGGTAAATGCGGGGTCGCAAATTACGCAAAATGAAATAAATCAAATTAGTCCATTTGGCACCAATGAGTCATTCTTATATGAAAAAAAATATTTAGTTGGTTTTACTGCGGAACATTATCGTGTTAAGTTAAATAACGCTTGGGATAATGCGAAAACAATTGCGGCACCTAAGATTAAGATGAAAATATTAAATAAATATCATTATGATGTTGTTGGTAGAATTGATATGAAAACTAATTACAATAACATTAAATATAAGTATGTATTAATCCCTGTTTGGATTGGTACTTATCGTTATAATAATAAAATTTATCGTTTTTTAGTAAATGGAGAAACTGGGAAATTATCTGGTAAAGCTCCTACTTCCGCCATTAAAGTTACAATTTTAGTATTGTTAATTGTCTTAGCGGCTGTTGCGATTTTACTGATTGCTTATTTTAGTGGCTCAATTGAATAACTCACCAATTAGGTGGGTTTTTCCCTTAATTAGAATTGTTAGAAAGGAAAAAGTGATTGATTATGGATGATAAATTATCAAAATTAATAGCTAGTGCTCTTCAAGAAGATAGTTACAATAACGATGTAACCACCCTTTGTATTATTGATAAAAACAAAATAGTATCAGGTAATTTTGTGGCAAAAACCACGGGGATTGTTTCTGGTACCAATATTGTTAAAGCCATCTATCAATATATAAATCCCAAAATTAGTGTTAGCATCCACCGACCAAATGGAAGCTACGTTAATCGGGGAACTGTTATAATAACCCTTAAAGGTCCCATGCGCGATATTTTAAAAGGGGAAAGAACTGCCTTAAATTTTATCAAGCATATGAGCGGAATTGCAACTATGACTAATCGATATGTAACCGAAATTAAGGATTTAGATTGTCATATCCTTGATACGAGAAAAACCACCCCATTACTTAGGACTTTAGACCAACAAGCGGTTAGAGATGGTGGGGGATTTAATTATCATACTAATTTGAGTGATCATATTTTGATTAGAGATAGTCACATTATTGCATCAGGTGGTATAAAAGAAGCTGTAGAACTTGTAAAAGAACGTCAAAAAGTTGATTTGCCGATTGAAGTCGAGGTAAAAAACGAAGAACAATACTTAGAGGCCCTTAATACTAGTTGTGATGCCATTATTCTTGATAATATGTCAAATGAAGAAATTGAATTACTCCTTAAGTTAAATGATTCTAAAAAGAAAATCGCAGTTAGCGGGGATATTTCTTCTAAACGTGTTAGAAGTATTGCTAAACTTGGAGTTAATTATATAATTGTAAATGGAATCACCGAAGAATATAATCAAATGAAAATAGAATTAAAGTTTTATAAAAATTTATAATTGTTAAAAAAGGATGAATTAGCGTTGTTCACCCTTTTTTGTTAAAATATTAACACTAATTATTCCCCCAAGCATTGAAGCAATAACATAAGCAAGATATTTTATTAAAGACATAACTGTTAAATTTTTAGTTATTATATTAATAAAAATTACAATAAGAATTAAAAATAATGAAGAACTGAATCCCACTAGCCATCCATTTTTCTTTTCCTTAAATCCTGAAATTAAACCTAAAATTAAAAAAAGGATAAGACCCATAATAAAGCTAACGGTTTTAATGGTATTATCATTACTAGATATTACGCCAAAATATAAAAGACTAGTATAAATAATGATTGTTATGGCTAAAATAATAATAAAGATAAAATAACTTAGGGCTTTGTTTTTAAAAAATTTCATTTTAATCACCACTAAATTATATGTTGAGGTAAAATAAATATGAACGATATTTTGATTATTTTATTGCGTACAATCATCGGCTATGCCATTTTAATAGCCTTAATGAAGTTTATGGGAAAAAGAGAAATAGGACAATTAAGTCTTTTTGATTTACTCATTTTACTTACAATCGTAGATATAATGGTAGTTGGCATTGAAAACTTTAAAATTAATTATTGGTACTGTCTACTACCGATGGTAGGAATAGCTTTAGTCCAAAAAATAATGGCTTTAATTTCCCTAAAATCAGTTAAGTTTCGTAATTTTATCGATGGAAAAGAATGCTTAATAATTGAAAAAGGGATAATTAATATCAAAACAATGAAGAAAAATGGATACAATATGGATGATTTATATGTCCAAATTCGAAAAAATGGATATGCAAGCCCTAGCGAAATTGAATATGCAATCTTAGAAAATAGTGGGGAACTAGTGGTATTTCCAAAATCAGATCATCCTTCATTTCCTTTACCTTTAATCCTTAGTGGAAAGATGAACCAAGAAAACATTATAAAAGCTGGATATTCGACAAATTTTATTGAAAATTTTGTCAAAACTAAGGGATATAACTCCGTAAAAGAGGTATATGGGTTAGAAATTGTCGGAGGGGTACTGACGTTTGTGGAAGCATCAGACAATAAAACTTGCAATAAATAAATATTATGGTAAAATATAGGTAACAAGGAAAAAACCTATGTTTTATTTTTTTAATTGTTGTTGCTACTTATAAGTAGCGAAAAAGGGGGAAATATGATGAATAAAGTCGAAAAAAAGAAAAATGCAATTGCAAAGTTAATTATTAAAGAAATAAAATTATCTATAAAAGTAGATAAAACCATAGCTAAATGGGAAAATGAAAAACTAAGTGAATTTAAAGATAAATTTCAAAATCAAAAAACAAGAGACAAAATTGCTCAAAAGATGGAAAAAAATAATCATTATTTAACGATTAAAGTAAATAAAAAAATGGATAAAGAACTTAAAGAAATAATAAAAAAGGTATCACCTACTATTTATGAGGAAATACCCAATGATGTTCTTGATGCTTATGGACTAGCCATTACTTATTATCATCATAATGATTTGCAAGGACTAATATGCTTGAATAATGATTTAAAGAATCTTAACTGTGAATATAACGATTTAGATGAAGTTTTAAAAACTCTAAAACTTGAAAGTAAAGAAGCAAACATAAAAGCATATTTAAAGATTAAAGAAGCCCAAAGCAAGCAGTTTTTAGCAAGTCTTCGTGATGATACTTCTAATATTGATTAATTTAAGTTTATAACAAATAAAAAGGTAAACAGTTAAAGTAATAATGATGCTTAAATAAAAATTAAGATTAATCGTATCAAAGAAAAGTACTAGTATAAAGCAAAATCCAAATGTTATTAACAAATTAAAACTTTGGTGAAAACTGACATTTAACGATGTTAGTTTTTTAATTTTTAGAAAAATGACTATAAAATTTAAGATTAAAGTTATTGATGTGGCAACTAATAAAGAATTTAGGTTGATACTTGGAATCATGGATAGAAGAATAATTAATAAAATTCTAAGAATATTAAAAAAACTAGAAATTTGAAATAATGATTTTGCTTCTCCTAAGGCTTGGTAAATTGCAGAAAGTGGGACACCAAGGTAATAAGGAAGAAAGAAAAAGACATATTTTTTGACATCACTTGCTCCTTTAGTAGTATTGTAGACTAAATTCATGACTTCATTTGGATAAAAGAAAAGAATAATCGTTATAAAAAGCCCTGGTATTAAAGAAAAAATAATGGTTTTTTTAATAAAATAATTAACTTTAGTTAAATCCTTTGTGGCATTACTTTCGGAAATTGATGGTACAACCGTGGTTGCTAGGGCCATTGAAACAAATGATCCAAGGGTTAATAAAGAAATAGTAAAAGCATTTATTGTCGTATATGCTTCCTCAATTTGTGATTGTTGAAAGTTTAAAATTGTAAGAATCCAAACATAAACAATTGGTTCTAAAAAATATGTAAAGTTGCCAACTAAATGGGAAAGGGTTGTCGGAATGGAAAGCTTTAAGATTGCTTTTAATTCCCCAGAGGTATTAGGGTAATTGATTACTTTAAGTTTTTTGATTTTAATGAGGGAATAAATAATTGAACATAATTCACCAATTGATAAGGCTAGTAAACAAAAAAAGGTTGCTATTTTAATACCATAAGGAATGGTAAGATAAAGAATAATAATACTAAAAATTATTCTTGTGATTTGTTCAACTAGATTTGAGGTAGAACTGTATTTCATTAGTTTTAATCCATTGAAATATCCTTTCAAACTATCACTAATTCCCACCAAGAAAATTAAAAAAATCGTAGATAAAAGAGGAAAAAATAGATTATCATTTTTAAGTAAAAAATGAGTTAAGGGATATAAAAAAGCAAGGAAAAAAGCAGCTGTTATGATAGAAGTTACTAATGAAATTTGAATACCTTTTTTTAATAATATCTTTGGCGAATATTGTTTTGTCTTAATACTTTCTGAAACTAGTTTACTGATAGTAATATTTAATCCCATACATGAAATATTAATAAATAACATAATGGTGGGAAAAGACATAATATATAGGGTCATTCCTGAAGAACCTAAAATTCTTGTAATAAATATGCGATTAATTAAGCCAAGAGCTTTAATAATAAAACCCGTAATTAAAATAATCAGGGTATTAAAGAAAAAAGAAGTTTTGTCAAAATGTAATTTTTTAGTCATAATATCTCCATAAACAATACATTTTATGGTTGAGTAACAAAAAAAATGACCAAAACTCTTTATTAAAGAACTAAATAGTGGTATAATAAACTATAATGTATTAAAAATAGGAGGTTAACATGGATTATAAAAAGTTTATTGCAACAATAGAAGGATTCCCTAAAGAAGGTATATCTTTTAAAGATTGTACTCCATTATTAGAAAATGGAGAAGCATATCACCATGCATGTCATGAAATGGCAGAAATTATCAAGGGGTTTAATGCAAATATTGTGGTAGGACCTGAGTCTCGGGGATTTCTTTTTGGATGCCCTATTGCTTATGAATTAAATATTGGATTTGTTCCAATCCGTAAACCTGGAAAACTACCAAGAGAGGTAGTAACGGAAGCTTATGAACTTGAGTATTCAACTAATACTTTATGCATGCATGCGGATGCCATTAGACCAGGTGATAAAGTTGTTATTGTTGATGACTTACTAGCAACAGGTGGAACAGTTCTCGCTGCGAAACATTTAGTTGAAAAACTAGGTGGGGAAGTAGTAGGAATAGTTTTTTTAATTGAACTTGAAGAATTAAACGGTCGAAAATTATTTGAAGGAGTACCTGTTCATTCATTAATAAAATTATAAAAAGGAGGTGAAACAAATGGATAAGCCAAAGACAATCGATGATCTTTTAAACGCGGCTGGTGAATATTTACATGAAGAAAAACATATCAATATCATAAAAAAAGCCTATGATGTAGCCTCATCCAAGCATGAAGGTCAATTTAGAAAATCTGGCGATCCATATGTTCAACATCCTCTCGAAGTGGCGTATATTCTTGCGACCCTTCACACTTCGCCTAGTACGATTTGTGCAGGATTACTTCATGATGTTTTAGAAGACACTGATATGACTAAAGATGAAATGACCGCGATGTTTGGAACAGATGTTGCTAACATTGTTGATGGTGTCACTAAAATCAGTAAATTAAAATACATGACCAAAGAAAAAGCTTTAGCACATAATCATGAAAAATTACTTTTGGCGATGGCTAAAGATATTAGAGTAATTCTTGTAAAACTAGTTGACCGACTTCATAATATGCGTACTATTGAGTTTCAAGACCCTGACAAGCAAAAGCGCATAGCCAAAGAAACCTTAGACCTTTACGCTCCTCTTGCTCATCGTCTTGGTATGTACCGGATTAAAGCCGAACTTGAAGATACAAGTTTTAAAGTTTTATATCCTGATGAATATGAAACGATCACTAAAGCAGTTGGCGAGAAAAAAGCGGAACGTGAAGAAGACATTAATGAAATGTCTGAAAAAATTAATCAATTACTTACAACTTACCATATTGCAAATTATGAATTAAAGGGCCGTATTAAAAACATTTATAGTATTTATAAAAAGACAATTACGAAAAATAAAACCTTAGATGATATTTTTGATTTATTAGCTTTAAGAATTATTGTTCCATCAATTGAAGAATGTTATCACGTATTAGGTATTATTCATAGTACTTGGACCCCTATTCCTATGCGTTTTAAAGATTATATCGCCGTTCCCAAACCTAACCTATATCAGTCCTTACATACGACTGTTGTAGGAATTAAAGGTAAAATTTTTGAAATTCAAATTAGAACTTTTGAAATGGATACAATAGCCGAAATCGGAATTGCGGCACACTGGGCTTATAAAGAAAATTCTGGATATAATCCTGAAAAAGAACAATTAGAAATAACTAGTAAACTTAAATGGTATAAAGATTTAACAACTTATGTAGAAAATTCCGAAACAGAAGATCCATTAGATAGTATTATTGAAGATATTTTTAGTGCTAATGTTTATGTTTTTACCCCTCGTGGTGATGTTCTTGATTTTCCAGCTGGTTCTATGCCTCTTGATTTTGCTTATCGGATTCACACAGATATTGGCAATAAAACAGTAGGTGCGATTGTTAATGGTAAAATTGTTCCTCTATCCTATAAACTAAAAACTGGTGATGTTGTTGAGATTAAGACAAATAAGTCATGTTTGGGTCCTACTAACGCTTGGCTTAAAAATGTTAAGACTAATCATGCTCGTCAAAAAATAAAAGGAATTATTAATAAACGTCAACGGGATGAACTTGTGGAAAAAGGTAAACTAGAGTTTGAGAAGGCCGCAAAATCTCTTGAATATAATCCTAATGATTTGGATGATAAAACGGTTCAAACTTTCTTTTCCCTTCGTAGTTGTATGACAACAGAAGATTTATACTGGGAAATTGGTAAAGGGGTAATTTCTCCTCTTGGAGCCGTTAATAGAATTTGTGGTATCACGGATGTAAAAGTTGATGAAGCAACATTAATGGAACAATACAGTGAGAAAAGTTCCGATAACCGTACTAAACGTGCTCATAATGGTTATGGTATTGTGGTTGAAGGACTAGAAAGAGCTCAAATAAAACTTGGTAATTGTTGCCAACCCGTCTATGGTGATAAGATATATGGTTATATTTCAAAAGGTAATGGTATCATTGTTCACCGTGAAGGATGTCCAAATATTCAAAAATCGGATAAAGAACGTTTCATTGATATTTATTGGGATAAGAATTTTACGGGTCGAATTTTTGATGTTACTTTAAAAATATCATCACTAGATAAAAGAAATGGTGTTGCGGACATGATTAATGCGTTAAATGCTACAAATGTTGCGATTGCATCGGTTACATCAACTAAAACTAAACTTGGAGAATGCATTACCAAATTTAAACTTCAAGTTTCTAATTTAGATGATTTAAATCACGCGATTGTAAACTTAAATAAAATTAGTGAAATATATAATATAGAGAGGGTTTTTAAATGAGAGTAGTGGTCCAACGCGTAAAAAAAGCCAGTTGCTTAGTTGAAAACACAGTAGTTGGAAACATTGATGAAGGCTTTATGTTATTGGTAGGATTTAAAAATACCGATACTAGTGATGTTTTAGTCAAAATGGCTCAAAAGATTAACAACCTTAGAGTGTTTGATGATCAAAATGGAAAAATGAATTTAAATATTCATCAAATAAATGGTAAAATATTATCTATTTCGCAGTTTACCTTATACGCAGATACCAAAAAAAGTAATCGACCGTCATTTACGGAAAGTATGAAAAAAGAAGAAGCAATTAAACTTTATGATGAGTTTAATAAAATATTAAGAGAAGATTATGGCTTAATTATAGAAACTGGTTGTTTTGGTGAACATATGTATTTAGAAATACTTTGTGATGGGCCTGTAACGATAAATTTGGAGATGTAAAATGTATCGTAATATAATTTTAGAATTTCTCACAACCAAGCATCTAGACCTTGCAAAAGCTGAATATTATCAAATGACCATTTGTTCACTTGGTCATAATTATGGTGATAATTTAATTAAACTTGCTAAAAGTGAAGAAGAAATATCGATTTATCACATTAAAGAACCACGGATTTATGAAAAAAAAATATCATTTAATGATTTAACAGATAATTTATTAATGATGGCTTTTGAACTTAAAGAGGAAATAAAGTTTAGAAAGAGTGAACTTAATTTTGAACTTAAAGATCCATTTTATCTAAAGGACTTAAGTAATCAAGATTTTAATTCTTTATTAGTTACTCCTATTATTGAAAATGAAAATGTGATTGGTGCTGTTATTACGTATTTTAAAAGTGATAATGGTTATCTTAAGTTCACAAATAATGAATTATTAAAGTTACTTAAGAATTTAGATGATGATGAAATCAAAGAATTTGAAGCTAGCATTTATAATAAACTTACTAAAAAAACTGATTTTATCTTAATTGCTAGAACCGGTAAACAAACCTATTTAAATGAATTTGCGAAAAAGCAATTAAGAGTTAAAAATAGCATAATTTATCAATCTGACTTAAAACTTGAAAAAATGATTCAAAAAATGATTAATGAAATTGGTTTTAATAAACTAGTTTATGATGATATTGCCATTTATTATATGGAATGTGATAAGTTTAAACCAACAAATGAGAACAAAATAGAATTATTAGCCCTACAAAATCTTAATAATCATCATTTTGAAAATTCTTTTTCTTATATATTTGTTCGAAAAAATTTATTTACTAGTCCTGATGTAATAATTAAAGATTTACAATTGTTAATGATTAAACTAGATATAACGAATTATAAAGTATATGAGTTTAATGATGAAACCTTTATTATGCTACTTGATCAAGTAATTACCTCAAAACAAGAAGAACAAATAAAAACATATTTAAAAGATAATTACGTTATAGTTCTTACCACAAATAAGGAAGTTACAAATAAAATGAATTTAATTGAACTAAGCAAATACTTATATGATGTGCAACCAGAAGCATATGTTGAGGCAAATTATATTGCTTGGTTAAAACAAAAGAATATGGAAAAACTTTCATATGATGATAAATTTAAAGAAAATAAATTAAGTTACGAAATTGTTAGTTCACTTGATAATCATGTGCTTGTAAAAATGTCCATGTTACCGCTTAGACTTGAATATCGAGATAGTCATTTTATTTCTTATGAAAAAGTCATAGAAAAATCATTAGTTAACATGGCCAAAATGCAAGAAGAAAAAATAATGATTACGATTCCCACATCATTATTAAGGAAAAGAAAGATCTATGAAGATGTCAAAAAGATTCTTTTAAATAATAATTTATGGATAAATGTAATTGTTAGAGATGGTTTAGACCCAAATGAATTTTTAAAGTTAATTTCCAAATATAAGAAATTAAATTTAATGATGTCATGTGATAGTAGTGTATACTTAAACTATTATTACATGAATGCTTTACCATTATTTGATGGCTTATACATTCAAAATAATGAGTATGAACAAATTAGAAACCAAGAGGTTGGACTTCCTCAAGTTATTTTTGATTATGCCATCAAACAATATAAATATTTAATATTTGAAAATTTTAATCCTAATCATGATACTGATTATGTACATTTTAATTGTTATTATGTAAAACCTAAAAAGTAAGATGGGTATAACCAAGGAAAGGAACAAACATGAAAAAAACAAAAAACTTTTTATTATCAATAATCCTTCCCCGACGAATGGTGAAATATCGCAATATGCATAGCATTTTAGCGTTATTCATCTATTTGATTGGGATGTTTCTTGCAATTGGCTCACAGTTTATCATGTCTGAAAACTTTGTCGCAAGAGAAATGGAACGTACCGAATATGCGGAATCGTTAAAAGATAATGATGGTATTAATTTTGCAAAAAATATGCAAATAATATCATTTTCTGATGATAAAAATATTACTGCAGATGAGGCAAAAGCCCCCAAAATAACGAAAGAGATTTGTGCTGAAACCTTTGATGAAAAAATCACTAGTGTTAAATTTGCTTATGATGATACTTTTTCTCAAACTTCTATTAATGAAAATATTTTACTAAAATATTATAAAAGTATAAAGGATAGTACTAAAACAGAGATATTTTATATTTTTGGTAAAGATGAAGTATATTATGTTACAAATTTAGATTCAACTCTTGATTTGCCAAAAGAAGATGAAACTAAAGCGTTTGTTAATGATCTTTTTACTAAATTTAGTAAAACTGATCGTTTTGAACAAAATGGTGATATCAAGGTAGATAAATTCGCAGGTGCCCTTAGTTTTCTTCAAAGAATAAATAATATTGATAAAGTTAAATTTGTAAATACAATGAATGAACTACTTGAAATTAACATTACCGTTAAAAATGTAGATAACGTAACTGATACAAGTGTTAAAACTTTTGATGAATATACAACAACTTTTTTTGCTACTCAAGGCATTTACCACTGTATTTTAAAGGATAATCTTGAAGGTTTTGTTGATTTAACTGTTGTCATCGATGTAAATATGGATATAGACAATGACCACAAAAAATTTACTTATTTTGATTATGAAGGTTACATGAAACAAAGTCGTACTGATAAAACTACATATATTTTATGTGTATATACTTCAAGACGGTTTTTCTTCGTCTATAATTTATGTCAAAAACTCGTAGATGGTAACTTTGCTAGCCTTGATTATAATGGTAGTAGTATTTTTGAAAAAACTACTGCAGGAAATTATAAATATTATTTACCAAATGATGCTAGTGAAATTAAGCTTAATACTTATGGTGAATTAGATACAAGATTATGGACAAAAGAAGTAAATGGTGATGATGTCTTAAATTATGATGAATTTTATGGTAAAACAATTCTTACTAATAAAGAAGTAGATGCGATTAAACCAGTTGATCGTCATAAGGAAAATTTAGAAGATGCGGTATACAGTACCCATAGTAGAAGTTATCAATACCGCGATTTACTAACTACGGGATTTGAAGATAGTAATACTTTACTTCGTAAAGGGTTAAATAACTATTTACAAATTGTTTGTGATGCGATGATATCAGTTGATGCAGCCAACTATGAACTTATTTATGGTATTATTTCCTTTGGTATTTTCGTAATTTTCCCTTTAATTTTAGTATTGATAGTGTGGTTAATGTCTAAAAAACTATTTATGAAAAAAATTAGAGAGTATTATGCCATTGGTGCTATTTGTTATGCGGAAACAGGTTTACTTGCCTTTATAGTTGGGTTCTTCCTACCTTTTGACAAGTTTGCCCTATATTTAATGCTTGTTCAAGCCTGGTATTTTATCTTTGTTACTTTTAGAATTAATACTGATCCCCAATATAATAATGATGAAACAAACAACGATAATCCCAAACCAGCTATAGAAAAGCTTGAATTTAAGAAAATTAACGAATCTTCAAATACATCAAAAATTGGTTAAAATTTGGAATATTTAAATTCCTACCTACATATTATTTAGTGATATATAGGGGGATAAATATGAAGAAAAATCAAATAGCATTAATTTTTTTAACATTAGTTGTAATGTTAGCAGTTTGGTATATTAAATCACCACTTTCGGTGAAACAAGATGCTAAACAAAAAGATGATAATACGATAACGGTAGTGGCTTCATCACGACTTGAATCCATTCAAAATATGCGAGCAGCCGTAACGGAAGAACGTAATGCCAGTGTCGTAGCACTTGATGCAATTATCGCAAGTGCAGATTCTTCATTAATGGAAAAAGAACTAGCCTTTGTGCAAAAAAAATCGCTTTCTAATTGTACGGAAAAAGAAGTAATGCTTGAAGGTGATATTATCAATATGGGATATACCGATGCATTTGTTCATGCAACAGATGATAGCGTTGAAATAATTGTTATTAGTGAAAAGGAAGATGCATTAGCAGCCTTAGAAATTATTCAACAAGCTCAAGAAAGTTTTGAAAATATTGATAATTTAGTTGTTAACTTCAAAACCATTGAAGAACTAAGTATAAACTAATGGGGTATGATGCCCCATTTTTTTGAGGTGTAAAATGGAATATTATTCAATTCAAATTAGTAAAGAAACAACCTTACTTGATTGGTTCAAAAAAATGAAGGTCGCAAAAAATAAAATCAATTATTTAATTGACAATAATTTGTGTTATCGTAAGGAAACAATCTTAACAAGGACTAGTGTTTTAAAAGATGGAGATTATCTTTATATTGATTTATCTAACTATTCAGATATGATTGTCAAAAAATGTAAGTATGATTTAGAAATATTATATGAGGATAATTATCTAATCGTTGTGAATAAACCATATGGTTGTATAATTTATGATGATACTACGCAAATAACACTAACTGATATGGTAAATAGTTATTTACTTGACAAAGGTGAAACGACCATGGCTTATCCTGCTCATCGTCTTGACAAGGAAACAACTGGTTGTTTAGTTTATTGTAAAGATATGATTACGCTTGCTTATGTTTCTTCACTATTTGAAGAAAAAAAAGTAACTAAAGAGTATTTAGCAATAGTTGAAGGAAAAACTGATCCAAGTGGAATTATTAATCAACCAATTGGCAGTAATAGGCATTTAAATAACACAATGGTAGTATCAAAAAATGGTAAACCCGCTATTACTAAATATGAAACCATCCATTATGGCAAGAATAAGTCATTAATTAAAGTATTAATTGAAACCGGCAGAACGCATCAAATTAGAGTTCATATGGCCTATATTAATCATCCATTAGTAGGAGATGTAAAGTATGGCAGTAAAATTAAAGCTCCTAGATTAATGTTACACTGTAGTAAAGTTACTTTTAATTATCCTTCTTCTAATGAATCAATAACAATTTCGTCAAAAATTCCTCAAGAAATGAATAAATTTGTATATTAATTGCGAGAAATGATAAAAAATAGTATAATTTATGTTTGAATTGAGGTATGAAAAAATGTGCAAAAAAATTAGAACTTTATTTTTTGTAGTATTACTAACATTAATTTTTGGTTTTACTAGTTGTGTAAATACTGAAAATGATGATAAAAGTAAAATAAATACAGTTATTAATCTAAAAGCTCCTACTAATTTGCAAGTAGAAGTAACAGAAACGATGATTTATATAAGTTTTGAACAAGTAGATAAAGCAACTGGTTATTGTGTAAAATTATATGATGTCCATAATGATATGCTTACAAAAGCAAACATAAGTGCTGAAGATAATTCGATATGTTATGAACAAGAACAATTTAGCAATGGAATATATTATACAACCGTTCAAGCCTTAGGTGATGGTATTACTACTTATAACTCGGTAACTTCAGGAAAAGTTAGTTTTCAAGTAGTAAGTGGTACTAAAGAAGAACCTGTCAAATTAGCAGCACCAACTTCCTTAACTGCGACTTTAAAAGAATCAACTCTAACCGTTAAATTTAATAAAGTTAGTAATGCATCTGGCTATAAAGTTGTTATCAAGAATTCTAGCAATAAGGAAGTTTCTTTTGGTGACCTTGATAGTGCAACCATTACTAAAACATTTGATATTTCCACATTTAATGAAGGTGTGTATAATGTTACAGTGATGGCTAAGGGTGATGGCACTAAATATTTAGATTCTGCTTTTACGAGTCCGGTTAATTTCACTGTTAAGGCAGGTCAAGGTGATGGTGGTACATTACCAGCTGAATTAAGCGAATACTATAAATCGGTAGAAGGATTAACAGGTGCGGCCCTTAAAAAAGGCTTAAGAACCCTTATAACTAGTACGCATAAGAAGATTACATCATATGCAGATTGTAAAACATATTTACAAAATGCGGATCAAGACCCAAATAATTCAAGTAATATGTTATTGTTTTATACGGCTGAATCAATTAAGAAAACGAATAATATGGATATTTGGAACCGTGAACATGTTTGGGCTCAAAGCTTAGGTTGGTTTAAAACATCAGGGGCTGGTGCCGACCTTCACCACATTAGACCTTGTGATCCAAGTGTTAATAGTAGTAGAGGTAATAAAAAATTTGGTACAGGTTCATCTTACTATACTCCTAAAGATGAATATAAGGGTGATGTTGCAAGAATTATTTTTTATTTAATGACTCGGTATAGTCAATCTGATAATTACTCATTTACAAGTATTGCGGAGTCGTTAGAATTATTAATTGCATGGAATAAACTAGATCCCGTAAGTCCTCATGAACAACATCGTAATGATTACATTTATACTATTCAAGGTAATCGTAATCCATTTATTGATTATCCGGAATTTGTCGATGCAATTTGGGGATAAAATAAAAGCGATAATAGACAAACTTTTGTTTATCTAACTATCGCTTTTTTTGTTATTTATTTTTTTACAAGTTTACCAATTTCACTAAATATGATTGTGGTTGCACCAAGACTTATGGCAATAACTAAATGAAGAGGGTCTAATGCCACAAGATTAAAAGCTGAATTTAATCCAGGAGTATAACAAATTAAAATTTGAAGAATCATACCAAGTAAAAATGATATTATTAAGAATTTATTATTAAAAGTTGTTTTACTAAAAATAGTTTTATGAGATTTAATATTAAATGAATGGAATAATTGTGAACTAGATAAGGTAAGAAATGCCATAGTTTGGCCAATTGCATGTTTGGTTGCTTCGGTACCACTACCAATAAAATTGCCAATAGCGTAAGATCCAAGTGCAAGTACTCCAACCATAATACCTTGTAAAATTATTTTTAAGCCTAATCCATTAGAGAAGAAACTTTCGTCTTTTTTTCTTGGTGGTTCATTCATAATTTCAGGTTCGGGAAGTTCAGTGCCAAGAGCAAAGGCAGGTAAACTATCCGTGATTAGGTTAATCCATAAAAGGTGGGTTGCAATAAGAGGAATACCAAAGTTAATGGAAGGAACAATCAAGGAAATTAAGGAAGCAAGGAAAATAGTTAAAACTTCACCAATATTACTTGATAATAAATAATGAACTACTTTTCGAATGTTGTCATAAATTCCGCGGCCTTCTTTAACGGCTGTTACAATGGTACTAAAATTATCATCAACAAGAACAATATCAGCTGCTTCTTTAGCAACATCAGTACCAGTAATTCCCATCGCACAACCAATATCAGCTTTCTTAAGGGCTGGGGAATCATTAACCCCATCACCGGTCATGGCGACAATCTTACCTTTCTTTTGCCATGTTTCAACAATTCTAACTTTATCTTCAGGAGCAACACGAGCATAAACACTATATTTTTCAATGTTATTGTAAAGTTCCTCATCACTTAAGGCTGCTAGCTCTTTACTTGAGATGGCAAGGTCACCATCACGTAAAATATTTAAATCTTTCGCAATTGCTTTCGCGGTTAAAATATGGTCACCAGTTATCATTACGGTTTTAATCCCCGCATTTGAGGCAACCTTAATTGCTTCTTTTACTTCAGGTCTTGCGGGGTCAATCATTCCAACTAAACCTAAAAAATCTAAATTGTTTTCAATGGCCGCAGGAGTTAAGTCATGTGGTAATTCATCAATAATTTTGTAACCAACGCCAAGAACCCGAAGGGCCATTTGTGCCATTTGATTGTTAGCATCAAGTGCAGCTGTTAATTTAGGATTTTTGGATATTTTAATAATTATATCAGGTGCACCTTTTGTAATTACAATATATTTACCAAAATATGGATAAATTACTGTCATTAGTTTACGGTCAGAATCAAAGGGAAGATCGGCACATCTTGTGTATCCATCAAATTCCGGATTTTTAACGTATTTGCTTTTCGCAATAAGAAGTGCAATTTCTGTGGGATCACCTATTTTCTTTTCTTTTCCATCAATTATTTCATATGAAGCATCAGTACATAATGCGAAGAATTCAAGCATTTTTGATTCTTCATAAGTTAATTCGCTATCAATATCTTTAATTTTAGTGTGATAAAGTTTTAAGACTGTCATTTTATTTTGAGTTAATGTTCCGGTTTTATCAGAACAAATAACACTAGCACATCCAAGGGTTTCTACGGCTGGTAGTTTTTTAACAATGGCTTTTTGTTTTGCCATTTTTTGAACGCCAATGGCAAGAACGACTGTTACGATGGTGGCAAGACCTTCCGGTATCGCTGCCACCGCAAGCGCTGTCGCTGTTTTTAAAGCATTTAACCATTCATGTTCACCTTTTAACAAACTTTCAGTAAACTCTAATAAAAAGACAACTACACAAATGGCAATACACATAATACCAATTACTTTACCAATTTGAGTAAGTCGTTTTTGAAGTGGAGTTTCAAGTTCATCAGTATTCATTAATGCTTCGGCGATTTTACCAATTTCGGTGTTCATTCCTATACTTGTTACAACCGCGTATCCTTTTCCGTTTGTAACATAAGTAGAAGAAAATACGCAATTTACCATATCACCAAGGGAAGGACTTTCTTTAGTAATGATATCACTAGTTTTAATAACGGGAACCGATTCACCAGTTAAGGCACTTTCATCTACAAGGAGGTTAGTGGCTTGAATTATTCTAGCATCAGCTGGTACAAAGTCACCAGCTTCAATATAGAAAATATCACCAGGGACTAGTTCATTAGAATTAATTGTAATAAGATTACCATCTCTAATTACTTTTGTTTGAGGTGTACTCATTTTCTTAAGGGCATCTAATGATTTTTCCGCGTTATTTTCTTGTATGGTACCGACAAAAGCATTTATTAAAATAACAACAATAATAATTACCGTTTCAATCCAACCATTTTCTTCAATCCAAGCTTTAGTGTCAACAATCACCGACATTAGGGCTGCGATAATTAAAATAATTACTAGAAAGTCCGTAAACTGAGCGAAGAACTTAATAATAAAAGGGGTTTTCTTTTTGGATGCAAGTTCATTTAAACCAAATTTTTCTCTTCGTTTTAAAACTTCAGTTTCTGATAACCCAGTAGTTTGGTTGGTTGATAATTCATCAATAATTTCTTGATAGGTTTTGTTTGAATTCATATTTTTTCTCCTTAATAAAATTATAAATAAAAAGACCATTATTCTAAAAATAGAATAAAGGTCTTGCATTTCTAGTGAATCTTAGTTCCGGATAATTAAATCGTGATGACGAAACTAAGCCAAGACAAGTCTTGTGCTACTCCCCTTTGGATAATATAACGACATAAGTTAAAAAACTATAACTTAATAGCTATTTTTGAATAATGGAGGCTCCGGCCGGATTTGAACCGGCGATCAGGGTGTTGCAGACCCACGCCTTACCGCTTGGCTACAGAGCCATTAGACTAGGATATTATACAATAAATTGCATAATAAGTCAAGCAAAATGAAATTTATTAAATTTTTCTTACGCAAAATCTAAGAAGGGAAAGGCTATCTATGATATAATATATTATAAATGAGGTGAAATTATGAATATAACAAAAAGAATTTGTTTAATATTAATGGTTCTTATAAGCACATTTTTAGTTGGATGTGGAAAAAATGAAGATACTAATATTGAAAAAGTTCAATCTGCTTATAATGAAATTGTATTACCAAAGTCTACTAATACTAATTTAAGTTTAGCCCCAAAATATGGTGAAGTAAATGCATCATGGAGTTCATCAAATGAAGAACTTATCACAAATAGTGGCATCGTAACTTTACCAAATGAAAATACTTTAGTAACATTGACAGTAGTGTTAACCTTAGGTAAGGTAGTTAAAACTAAAACTTTTGAAGTTATCGTTCAAGCAGATAATTCTGATGCTAGTAAACGTAAATATGTGGAAAATAAAATGAAAGAATTAGTGATGCCAACCGAAACTAGTGGCAATTTAACTCTTATAAAGCAACTTGATGATATTAATATTAATTGGATTTCGAAAACTCCCCTAATTATTTGGCATACAGGTACCATAACACGTTCTAATGTTGATCAAGTAGGCACCTTAACTGCAACTTTTACATATTCTACGATTAGTATAACCAAAGATTATGAAATTAAAGTATTGAAATATTCAACTGATGAGTTACTAAATGAGTCAATGGAAAAATTTGAAATTCCTGAGCAAGTATATTATGATATAAATGATTTTATGTATCCTGAAGTTTTGCCAGGTGTTGAAATTAATTGGGCAACAAGTAATGAAATGATTATTACCACAACTGGTAAGGTAAATCGGCCTAGTAATACAACTATAGTAATTTTAACATTAACTTTAAAGGTAGGTGAAAAAACAATGAGTAAAGATTTTGAAGTAGAAGTCTTAAAAGAAGATTCAAAAACAAAACCACATCAAGCAATAACTAGGGCTAGTGAATTTGATGAAAAAAGTTTTAATAATGTGGTACTTGAAAACGATAAATTAGTTCTTACCACAAATGCCCTTGAAGGTAGTTATGAATCAGGTGAAATTTCCACAATCCCGTTTAAATCACTAGTAGCATCATGGGCAGCTGTTTCAAATATAGCGGCGACAGTTGAGTTATTTGTTAAAGTAATGGTAAACGGAGTATGGAGTGATTATATTACTTATCATCCATGGGGGTTTGGACTTGAAAATAAATGTTATGATCAACAAAATAGTTTAATTAAATTATCAGATGATGAAGTGATGGTGTTAAATAACAAATATGGAGAAAAAGTGCAATTTAAGGTTGTACTTAGAAGAACAAGTTTAGAAGATACTTCTCCCCGGTTATCTTTAGTTTCTTTCGCATATTATAATCCTGGTTATAGTTATGATGTTGATATTACTAATTTACCTAAAGAAGTAATTTATCAAGTACCTAGACTATATCAAGGAGCCGTACCAACTATTGGTAATAGTATTTGTAGCCCAACTACTTCAACAATGTTATTAAAATATATGGGTGAAGATTTCAGTAGTTATGATACTTATGAACATCGTTATATTGCTTATAAATTTAAAGAATATAATTCAGGTATTTTTGGAAACTGGGTATATAATACAGTTGGAATGTCATCATTTGGCTATGATGCATATGTTGCAAGGATGTACTCAGTAGAAGAACTTGTAAAGCATCTTGCGACAGTTGGACCTTGTGGATTAAGTGTAAAGGGGCAAATGACATCTACTGAAAAGAACTACTACACTAATGGTCATTTGATAGTCGCAATCGGTTATAAGTATATTAATAATGTCTTATATATTGTTTGTAATGATCCTAATGTTCCTAATGTATATTGTGAATATAGTGTAAGTGTTATCAATAACACTTGGCGTAATATTGCATATGTAATCGAGAAAAAGGCATAGTTACTATGCTTTTTCTTTTAGTCAATTAGGACTTGACTCATAATTGTTGCTTTTATAATGTTTTTTTCTTATAATAGTAGTGTAAAAACAAAAGGAGATGCCTATGAAAAAAAATCTAAAAAGAATTTTATTACTTGTTTTGACTGTATTAATGTGTGGATTTGTTAGTTGTAAAACTACTAATAAAACGAGAAAAACTTTAAAATTTAAAGACAATGATAATTTTATACGGGTAAATAAAGTAGTATATCCAAAGTCTACAACCTCAACTGAAACAAATAATCAAAATTTTATTACTATTTTAAATAAATTTACTAATACAACTACTAAAGAAATTTTTAAATCTAATAAAAACGAAATTTATTCACCAATTAGTTTATATTTTGCACTTGCAATGCTTTATGAAGCGTGTGAAGGTGAAAGTGCCTTAGAACTTGAAAATTTACTAACTATCAATGATAAAACTTTATTAAGAAGTGAACTAAAGAAAGCTTATATCAATAATTATTATAATAATAAACTAGGTACAAGTGAAATAGCTAACTCAATATGGGTAAATAAAAAATATGAAGTTAATAAAGATTATGCAAAAATTTTAGAAGAAAATTATTTTGTGGATGCTTTTAGAACCACATTTGATGATGATTCATTAGAACAAATATGTAACTGGATAAATTATCATACATATGATTTATTAAAAATGAAACCAAGTGATTTATTAATGAATGATAAAACTGCACTTTCATTAATTAACACTGTATATTTTGAAAATAAATGGAAAGAAGAAATGAAAAAAGAAGACATCTATAAAGGATTATTTGACAATAAAAAGATAGTAACATACTTAAAACATACAATTTCTTCTTCATATTATGAAAATGAAATGTATATCGAAGCAATTGATTACTATAGTAATAACTGTAAAGTACGATACATGTTACCTAAGGCTAGTCATACTGTTGATGATTTACTAAATAGTGATATCTTCTTAAGAAATGTATTTTATAATGTAGGTGATGTGATAGTTTCAGTGCCTAAATTTGAAGTTAGTTCCGAAATAAATATCGCAAGTGTACTTAAGTCTCTTGGTATATCAAATATTTTTGATCCTTTTAAAGCAACGATTAGTGCTTTATATGGCGAAAATACTTTTGTTTCTACTATAACCCAAAAAGCAAAAGTCATCTTTGATGAAAACGGAACAAAAGCTGCAGCGGTAACGATAATTAATGGTGATACAACTTCCTCACAACTAAAAATAAATATTGAATTAACTTTAAATCGTCCATTTCTTTATGTAATTTATGATGCTAATAACTTACCATTATTTGTAGGGGTTATACGTAGCCTATAAAATAAAGAATCACTAGAAGATGCCATATATTGGTACTTTCTAGTGATTTTTCTTATTCTTTATCTACCACCGTTACATTTTCTTCAGTACAATTAGTGGTGGTTAAGGTTTTACCATAAAGATGGCCAACATAATAATTATTATTTAATTTTTGAGTTGAATCCCAGGTTAAACCATCGGTAAATAGTTTTACATTTTTAGCCGTGCAATTTTCTAACTTAACATCAACAACCCCAAGACCAAAGAAACAGCCTGATGTTGCATTTTTTCCACCAATAAAAGTGTTTTCAATTTTTGAATTTTTAAAAGAAGGTGTGTAAGTTTCTGAGTATCCGACAAAACCGCCACATTGCCAGTTATTTTTAATTTTTGAATTTATGATTTTAACATTTTCAAATATGACATTTGCGTAGTTTTTTCCAATGATGACACCAGCATATGTTTGATTTTTATCAGGGGTTGTTTCAACCATAAAGTTATCAAAAATAATGTTTTTAATGGTTAATTTGGAAGTATTATAGGAAATTAATCCCCCATTATCTTGAACAGGTAATTTAATGTTTTTAATACTGTGGTTATTACCATCGATAATAACATTATCAAGCTTATTATGATTATTTAAAATACTAGTAAATTCTTTATTTTCACCATCAATTGAAGCTAGTAATTTAAAAGTATCGTCTTTAAAATCATATTCATTATTAATTGCCTCTTTAAATAAAATTAAATCTTGCATGGTTTTAATTCCTAATTCATTTTCTTTTAATTCATTTTTTTCAACAGATGCCATTACCACATCATTTTCAATTTTTAAAGTATATTCACTATCTTTTTTATCGGTAATATAAGCTTTAGGATAAGAGATGGTTACACTAAATACCTTTGATTTATCATCATCCTTCATTCCTAAAGGATAATAGTTAGTATAAGCATTCATTCCATGGTAATGTTTTTCATCAATCGCAATATCCATTTCTTGAAATAATTCACTATTATTAAGTGAAGAAATAATAATATTTGATTTTACATTCATAAAACTGTTATTAGTAACCATTATATCAAAGGTTATTTTATCCTTTGGTTCCATTTTATCAACTTTTATTGTGTTATTTTCTTGATTAATAGTAACATTACCTTTATTAATAAATCCTAAATTTTCTTGTAATTTATCATTTGAATAAGTCTTAACATTACTGATTTTAATGGTTGTTGTTATTTTATCTTTAAGTTCATCAATTTCATTACAAGAAGTTAAAAAAATAAATGATAAGATAATAAGTAGGGTTAATCTAATAAATAAACATTTAAATTTTTTCATAAAATCCTCCTATATTAATATTTTTAACGAATTTTAACTTTTTATGTAATTTAAGTAAACATTTTCATAAATAAATGAATATGAAAAAAAACTTTTTTAAGATATAATATATAAAGAAAGTCGAGGTATAAGATGGAAAAAGGTTCGTGTATGGTTGGTCAGTCAGGTGGTCCAACCGCAGTTATTAATGCTAGTTTACTTGGAATAATTGAAGAGAGTCTTAAAACCCAGGCATTTGACCATGTTTATGGATTATTAAATGGAATTGATGGAATTATTAATGAAAGATTTATTGATTTTAATGATTATACCAAAGAAGAACTTAATTTATTAAAAACAACACCGGCAGCTGCCCTTGGTTCAGTTAGATTCAAAATGCCAAGTAATCAAAATGATGAAATATACCAACATATTGAAAAAATATTTCGCAAGTATAATATTAAATGTTTTTATTATATTGGGGGAAATGATTCTATGGATACATGTCATAGGCTTGGTGAATATTTTAAAATGAGTAAATATAAGTGTCAAGTTATTGGAATTCCTAAAACCATTGATAATGATATGGTTCTAATTGACCATACTCCAGGATATGGTTCAGCCATCAAGTTTATTTATACGGCGATTACTGAGATATATCAAGATACAAATGTCTATCAAAAAGGTAGAGTAACATTTGTTGAAATCATGGGCCGTGATAGTGGATGGTTAACTTGTGCGAGTAAACTTGCATGTTATGCGGGATATGGACCGGATTTAATTTATATTCCTGAACATACCTTTTGTTTAAAAGAATTTTTAGAAGATGTTAAAAACATTTATCAAAAAAAACAAAAAGTATTGGTTGCGGTATCAGAGGGAATCCGTGATGAAGAAGGTAATTATCTACTTCAAAAAAGATTATATAATCAAAATGATAATTTTGGGCACCTTCAATTAGGTGGTGTTGGGCTAGTGCTTGCGGAAGCAGTTAATAAAGAATTAGGACTTCCGGTAAGAAGTGTCGAACTAAATATTTTACAACGTTCTGCTGCCCATATTCTTTCTAAAGCGGACATAACAGAAGCGTATAATGTGGGTAAATATGGAGTTAAAATTTACCTAAAGGGTTATACCGATAAAATGATTAGTATTTCTAGAACTTGTAACTCTCCATATAAAGTTAAATATACCACTACTCCCCTAGCATTAGTCGCAAACTATGTAAAACCTGTTCCAAATGAATGGATAAATGAGCGAGGTAACAATATTACGGATGATTATTTAGAGTATGCATTACCCTTAATTCAAGGTGATGTAAGACCCCAAATTCAAAATGGTATAATTAAATACTTCAAAATTAAAGCTACCAAGCAAATAATATAAGAAAAGATCTTGCTTTATTGGCAAGATTTTTAAGTTTATATATGATTAGAAATACTTATTAAATTGGTTTTTTCTATAAATGTGAAAACATACAAGATATTACTTAAAGTTATAAGTATGTAATTAAGAAGTTATATCAATTTTTAACTGGTGAAATAATTATTACGCAATATATGCTTTAATAAGATTTATATTATAAAAAGTGAGAAACTTTATAATTAGATTGTCCGATTTTATTTCAGTCTTAAAGAAATACTCTTGAAAGCCCACTTGCTTTTTTTTCTTTTTTAGTCAAAGATGCATTCGTAGAGTAACCAACCAATTTTTCATTTAATGTGTTTTTATTTTACTATAAGAATTCGACTTTTCAATAAAATTTACATTTGAGTCTTATAAACTCTAATCTGTACAATTTAATACAGAACGTTTCGATACCATTACAAGATTTCATTTGACACTTTTAAAGCACAGTATAAAATGTTGCAGGACCGCTGCTATGTTTAATAATATGTTTTTTGCCATCATATAATTTATTTGCAATATCACTATTAGTGCTATTTTATTTATTATAATAATCTGGCTACTCTTGATATTAGCTTATATTGCATATTAGTTCTAATTTCTTCAATTGACTATTTTTCCTCCCACCTTAAAATACCATATATTCAACTCTCATTAATTAAATAGAACTTCAAATATCTCTAGGAAATAAAAAAATTGTTCCAAATATGGAACAAAATTTACAAAATAGGTTGTAAAACCTCTATATTTCTACTATAAATATGATTACTTATAGACAGATTCAAATCCCTAATTGCTACGATATCTATCTTTTTATAAGGTGTGGGGGTCTATAAGTCTTTCCTATAAACCCATATTTCTTTTATACGTATCAATTAATGCAACAATACATTTCTTATCCATAACCGAATCACTCATTTTAATTTCGTATTTATGTCTTTGAATAGGCAAACATTTATTTATATCATTTAAAATATTTGATATCAAAGGAATAAAGAGAGGATACTCTTCGTCAGATCCATATATTCCTATAATATGTAATTTGCTGATGAATACTTTCTAATTTGCTTCATTATTATCAAAATATTCTTGTATTCTTTCCATAAGTGTAAAATACAGTGAAGGTGGATTTTTACAATACATAGAAACCACAAAAATTATTTTATTATACTTAATACTATTATCAAGCAAATTATAAATATCATCATGTCGATACTTGCATTTATTACATGAATTAATAAACAAATCTTTAAAACTAATGAAGGTATCAAATTCATTCATCATGTATTTTATAATATTTTCTGAATTACCATTTGATCTTGCACTAAACGATATATAAAGATTTGAATTCTTATTTTTAGGAAGTGGAGTATTATTTGAACTATTTTCAAATATTTGATCTAATGTTAAATTATATTTATCAATTAGTATCATTAATTTATCGTAGCTTATTTCGTTAATTCCTTTTTCTATTTTATTAATAGTTGTTTTAGAAGTATATCCAAGTTCTTTAGCAAAAGCTTCTTGGCTTAATTCCTCATTTATTATTATTTTATCGCCTAATTTACTCATTATTAGTTATCTTTAATACTTTCCCGTTATTTTTGTTAATAAGGAAATTTCATTTTATAAAAAAAAGAGTATATAATTTGCAAAATATTCCTTTAAATGATAAAATTTTACTATATCAAATATAACACTACTCGCACCCTTATTTACAGCACTACACGCAGTTTTTTAGTATTATCTAAGAGACTGCTTTTTTGTTTTATTTTTAAAAAGAAAGGAGGTGTAGAAATGTTTAAAACAACAACTTTTGACTTTTCACCAAATAAATTAGTAAGAAACTACCTAAGACTATTCCATCATA
>CAVJDT010000001.1:127291-127872 GCA_963648435.1 Bacillota bacterium | reverse complement strand
AAATTAGAAGCAAATAAAGTTATTTAAATCGACGCAAATAATTTGACGTTCAATACCTTCTAACACTTGTATAATCAAAATTCCGTTGTCATCAAATGAATGTTTAATTAAACCAAATGTTGATGGGTATATGGCATCTTCCATCCAATTTCCAATTTTCAAATCTATTTGATCTCTTTCAATTGCATCAAATGATTTATAAATATTTTTATCATTACTTATCCCTACAAAAATTTTCCCACCTGAAGTATTTAAAAAAGCAATTATTTCATTTTTAATATCGTCAATAAATTCTCTTTTATATTCGATATTTATATTTTCATCTTTTTTCATAATATAGTCTCCTATTAGGTCATTTTATAAATTGATTATATCACATTGACCAAATAAATTCAAGCAATTGAAACGAACTGCTTAAATATATTTTTAGCATTTCGTATTTTTTTATGTTTTTAATTGCTTATAATTTTTTAGATAGTTTATATAAAATTCATCTTTATATAATCTGACAATATGTTCTTTTTGATTAAATTGTTTTTATTTTTGTAAAAGTTTAAAACATTCTCTAGAAGGTAATAAAT
>CAVJDT010000001.1:0-127232 GCA_963648435.1 Bacillota bacterium | reverse complement strand
TTTTACCTTTTGGAGTATAATTTTAACATTTATAATTTTTAATTGTTTTTTAACTTAATTGACAAAATTGTATAATTTCATTTTTTTTAAATTTATTTAACAATTGGCAAAATTTATCATATTCATTATTCCAATAAACTAATTTATCATTTTCTTTATTCATTAAATTTAAATAATTTTCATAAACTATTTCAATTGACATATATTCATTTAAAATCACATTAAATAATACATTTTCTTTTGAAGTACAATTTATTTTTTATATTTTATTTTTTTGACTGATTATTTACAATATTTGCCCAGATAAATCCACCCATTCCATTCAAAACATGTGTATATCCGTCATCATTATTTAATATTATAACCCCTTCATCTAATTCTTCTACAATTAAATTTTTGCATTTACACATTATTTTCTTTTTCATATTTACTCTCATAAAATATGCTATATATAAGTTCGAGCAAACCATGTAATAAATCTTCTAATATCAATTTTACCAACCTCCTTTTGACATAATTTTTATTTAAAATAAGTATAATAATTATTAGAATAATTTTTTTAATTTAATTTAAGTGAGTATTTTCTGGGTTTGCCCATAAAATACCTCGTGTTTTTAATCATTTTTATTGATTTATTATTGCTTTTATAGTAAAATATCAGTGAACAAAATGTGGGTTAACCAATAAAATTTCTTGTGAGGCGCTATATGATTATTAAAAGAGACTTTTATTTAAACCAATTAATCAATTCAAAACATAATGGTATGATTAAAGTAATTACTGGAATTAGACGCTCTGGTAAATCATATCTTTTATTTGAAATATTTAATGATTATCTATTAAACAACAATGTTGATTCAGAGCATATCATTAAGTTTGCTTTTGATTCTCAAGATTATCTAGATTTAATCGGTGAAGATTTATTAGATATCAACATTAAGAAAAGAAAAGTTGATCCTAAAAAATTCAATGATTATATTAAAAGTAAATTAGTAGATAGTGAAATATACTATCTTCTTCTAGATGAAATCCAATTATTAGATAACTTTGAAGCTGTACTAAACGGATATTTAAGAAAAGATAATTTAGATGTTTATGTTACTGGCAGTAATGCCAAATTCTTATCTAAAGATGTTATCACTGAATTTAGAGGTCGTGGTTGGCAAATACACGTTAATCCATTATCTTTTAAAGAATTCAAACAAGTGCATGTTGGTTCAAATGATGAAGCATATAATGAATACGCAGTATATGGTGGTCTTCCTAAATTATTTGAATTCAAAGTCGAAGCTGATAAAGTTAAATATTTAAATAACATTTTTGAAGAAACTTATCTAAAAGATATTATTGATAGAAATAAAGTTATAAATGTTACTGAACTGGGTGAACTTCTTGATTTCTTATCTTCTTCTATTGGTTCTCTTACTAATCCTACAAAACTATCAAATACTTTTTATTCAGTTAAACATGTAAAAATTCATACTGAAACAATTAAGAAATACATTGAATATTTTGCTGATTCATTTTTAATATCAACTCCTAAACGTTATGACATCATTGGCAGAGGTTATATTAATTCCCCACTTAAATATTATTTCTCAGATATGGGATTAAGAAATGCTAGACTAAACTTTAGAGAATTAGAACTTCCTAGACTAATGGAAAATATAGTTTATAATGAATTAGTCATGAGAGGTTATAACGTAGATGTTGGTGTTGTCGAACTATATGAACAAAACAATAAAGGCAAAAGTGTATTAAAGAAAACTGAAGTAGATTTCGTTTGTAATCAAGCTGATAAAAGATATTACATTCAAGTTGCTTACACTATAGATAGTGATGACAAAATCAAACAAGAACAAAAATCACTTCTTCATATCAATGATGCTTTTAAAAAGATTATTATTGTTAAAGATTCTATTAAACCACACTATAATAATTATGGTGTTTACATTATTGGTCTATATGACTTTTTACTAAATGATAATATTTTAGATTTCTAGTATTAACGTCTCCTAATTGAGGCGTTTTTTATTTATAAGGAAATATTTGCGTTCGCAAACTTTCTAAATGATGAGTGTATGAGTAGACCTGTTCCTCAAAAACACCTACTACATACGAGATATGTTTAGTGTTTAATGAGCCCACCCTTATATTTTCCATCACTACTAAGCTATCATTTTTCAGCGGTTGAATTCTTATTTTTAGGTATTTTTACACTTTCAACCAAAGAAAAAGAGAAGTTCATAACCTCTCACTTTCTAAAATCACTTGATTTTGCCTTATTTTAGGCTATTTTTGTTCATTTTTGTTATCTTTTCGACAGAGCAACGTAATAGTCTCAACAGTTGCACCATTACGCACGAATATAATATTTAAGGCTGAAATACCTTTAGATGTTTTATATACAAATAATAATTTAAATTATAATATTGTGCTTATATAATAAGGACAGCGAAAATGGCGACGTTAGGTCGTCATTTTTTATATGTGGACACGTTTCTTATCTACTAAAAAAAGGCGGCACTTGGCCGCTCTCTTATTGTATCCTTGTTTTTCTTAAGGTGTCAGCTGATCTTTGAAACAGCATTTTTTCATTATCATTTAGTTCTAGTTCTATTACCTCTTTGATTCCGTTCCTGTTAACTACTGCTGGAACACTCATATAAATATCGCTTTGACCGTACTTGTCCTCAAGTAAACACGACACTGGGAGTATACTGCTTTCGTTATCGAATATCGCCTTTGTGACTCTTGCCAGTGACATACCGATTCCGAAGTTTGTCACTCCTTTTCTGTTGATTATTTCGTATGCAGCGTTTTTAACACTTTCAAAAATTGCCGATAATTTTTCGATGTCATCTGGGGTGTTTCTTCGCTTAATTACCTTATCTAGGTTTTCTGTTCCGATTGATGCTTGACTCCATACTGGGAGTTCGCTGTCTCCATGTTCGCCGATGATCACTGCGTGGACATTTCTCGGATCTAACTCTAAATATTCGCCTATCAGTGCTTTAAAGCGTGCAGTATCTAGTGTTGTTCCTGAACCTATTACTTTGTTTGCTGGTAGTCCGCTTTCTTTGTGGACGACGTAACTTAATATGTCCACTGGGTTTGAAGCAATTAAAAATATCCCATTGAATCCATTGTCCATTACTTCTTTAACAATTGACTTCATGATCTTGGTGTTCTTTTCTACTAGCTCCAGTCTTGTTTCTCCTGGCTTTTGATTTGCTCCTGCAGTAATTACTACAAGCTGAGCGTCTTTGCATTCTGAATAATCACCATAGTTCACTTTGATATTTGTTGGTGCGAAGGCCATTCCGTGAACTAAGTCCATTGCTTCGCCTTTTGCTTTTTCTTTATTCATGTCTATTAATACAAGCTCAGTAATTATCCCCTGATTCACTAAGCTATAAGCGTATGCTGTCCCCACTGCTCCTGTTCCTACCAGTACGACTTTTCTCATTTTAGTTCTCTCCTTAGTTTGTAATCAAGTTTAATATTCCCACGACTATTAAAAGTATCACGCTTATTTTAATTGTAAATTTGAACACTTCATTTTCTCGTCCTACCAGTCCTACTGCTGCAGCTGCTACCGCTACTGATTGCGGGCTTATCATCTTAGCCATGTCTCCACCCATAACATTTGACGCCACCATTGCTGCTTGGTCTATTCCTATTTGTGATGCTGTTATTGATTGTAATGGTGCAAATAATGAACCGCTGTTAACTACTGAACCCGTTAAAAACACACCGATCCAACCCAGAAGCGGTGAAAATAAAGGGAATAGTCCACCTGTTGACGCAAAGGCTAGGCCTAGCGTTGATGATAGTCCTGCGTAATTGCAAATGTACGCAAATGCTAAAACCGCACATATTGTTAGGATTGGCATTGCTAATTCTGCGAAGGTTTCCTTTGCTGATTCCAGGATTGTTTTTACTGATATTCTATAAATAAAGATAGTTAATGTTGCAGCTGTGATGATTGCTGTTGTTGTTGAAACTAACGGAACACTAAATATTGCCGCTATTGGTGTTGGCTTTCCTACGACTGGTGGGTGTTTTATTACTTCATTATGAATGCCGTTGATTGGTAAATTCAGCACGATGTCGGTTTTTATGTAGCTGAACAGGATTACTATTCCTGTCAATAAAATAAATGGAAGCCACGACATGAACATTCCGTCAACCATTTTCTTTTTATTTTGCGATTTGATCCTCAAAAACGCCCCAAAGACGAACAAACTTATTAAAGCTGATAAAATATCCACAAGGGCTGCCCCGAGCGATTTTAGTGTGAAAAATTGCACAAGTGCAAAAGTTCCACTACATACCAGTATTGCTGGGTATGTTTCTTTTATTCCTTTGAAACCGTCAACTAAAAAAACAAGTAAAAATGCTACAACTATGCTTATTATCGGTATGATGCTTGCGGTTCTTGCTGCTACTTCTATTGCGTCCAAGTCTGTTAATGCTGCAGGTGTAATTACTGGGATTCCCATTGCTCCATATGAACCGCCTGCTATGTTTGCGACCAGGCATAATCCTGCGGCTTTTATTGGTTCAAATCCGAGCCCTATCAGAATGACGGCTGTTATTGCAACAGGTGCTCCAAATCCTGCAGCTCCTTCTAAAAATGCACCGAAGCAATAAGCTACAAGCAACACCTGAATTCGTTTGTCGTCTGATAGTGACACGATGCTTTCTTTTATGATTTCGAATTTACCTGTCTTAACTGATAATTTGTACAGAAAAATTGCACCCACGACAATCGCTGCTACTGGGTATATCCCTGTAAATATTCCGTGGACGCTTGAACCAATTACTTTTCCTATTGGCATTCCATATACAAAAAAAGCAACTAGTGCTGCTACTATTGCACTGGTTATTGCTGATATATGTCCTTTCATCTTCAGGACTGTCATGGCTAGGATAAAATAAATTATTGGTACGGCAGCTACTAATGCTGACAGCCAGATGTTGTCGAATGGGTCGTACACTTGATTCCAAATCATTTCTCATCATCCTTTTTATTTTTATAATGCCCTTTTTTGGAATGGATATTAGGAAAAATGCGGGCAAAAATAACTAAGAGGTGAGAAAAATGCTTTTTAGAAAAAAGAAAAAACCAGAAATCGTTTATGTGGCAGGAACAATAGAGGAGCAAAAAAAATATATAAATCCAGACATAACAAAAATGTATTCAATGTCAATAGAGGAATTCAATTCCAAAATTAAAGAAACCCACCAAAAAGCACAAAAGGCCATGCGAGTTACACTATGGTTAAAATTGATCCTTACAATGTCATCCATCTATTCAATTTCTGCATGGTTGAAAGAACATCATCATGCGAACGTATGGGCTTTGGTTCTTATTGCGTCGGAAGTTGCAGGTGTGCTGCTTGATACATTACCGTACTTTCAACAACGCATGGAACTTCCAAAAATGAAATTAAAATTAGAACATATTTATTTTGACATTATTAGGGATTTCGTAATGTTCGAGCGTGGGGAAATTGAAGAGAATGAGGCGATAAGAAGGTATTGGGATCATAGAAAAAATTGGGTGAAATCTGTAGGATAAAAAGAGGCGGCCATTACGACCGCCTTCATTAGTTGTTTTTAATTTTTTCTTTGATAATGTCTAATAGTTTACAAATTAAATCTCTTAAACTTGTATTTTCGTAAATTGTGTAAAATGTTTGATTTAAAGCATAGATTGCTGTTGCAACAGTAATTACATAGTTAATTTCAAATTGTTTAATTACTATTAAATAGATGATGCTTGCGATTAGTGAGAATCCCACTGTTATTGCAAAATAAATCGGTTTACGTTTTTCCTTTTCAATTTTAGCAAACGCATTTGTATATTTTAGAATTCCTAAGATGATAACTCCTAGTAATGCTATTAGTGCTAATTGCCAACCGTAAATTCCTAAAAAGACAATTAATTCTTCCATGTTCTATCTCTCCTTTTTTAAATCTGTTATTTCGTGTTGAACTTCTTTCATTTGGCCTTCTAGGATGAATGTACGTTCAACGATCGAGTTGTGTTTCTCGACCTTTTTTTCTAGTTGTTCGATTCGGTAGTTTGTTAGTTTACTAGCAGTTATAATGCCACCGAAAGTCCCAATTGTTGTTCCCGCTAGGGATAATATTGCAATTAAAATTGTTTCTGTCATGTTCTTCCTTCCTGCTGATCTATGCTGCTCTAAAGTTTATACCTGAAAGTGAAAGCCAGCCGCTGTTCGCTCCTGTTTTAATTGCTACCGCACCATTTGAATAAACATCAATTACACATATTGCGTTCATTGAAACACAGAAGAATTTCTCACTTGTGCGTGGTCGGTATCCTTCAGGTAATGTAAATATTACGGTTTCGGCGGTTGTTGTTCCACCTTTGATTAGTCCTGCTAAATGAACCACTCCACATTTGTCTTTCCAGAATGTTGCGGATTCATAGGCTGATCCATAGTTCACCCAGCTATTTTGTAATGTTGCATTTTGTCTTGCTTCTTGAATAAGCTCACCCGTCAATTCAACGTCGAGTGCTATTTCCATTCGATCGGCTTCGGAGACCTTACCGAATGCTATTCCTTTTCCAGTGCTTCTAAAGTCCACCAGTGTGAACGCTGTAGGTATGTCCACAATGACCGATGCTGCATCGAAGAAGTCATAAAGTTGCAACTTCAATTCATAGGCATTATCACCGCTGAATGTAGCTGTTGTTATGAAGCTATCAGTTCTGCTGTATATGTTGTTTGATACTAGCACTGTCCATTCTGTAGTTCCTTTAACTCTGTAATCTACTTCATAGTATTTGTCATTTAAATTGTTCACTGTGGCAATATTGAAGTTGAGACTTATATTTAAGCACTCCCCCTCATAGTTTGCTGTTCCGTCCGAATTGCATCGAAAACCTGTAAATCCACTTATTTTAGGTGACTCGTAAGCCAGCACTGTTATATCTTGCGAGTAGCTTGCGGTTCTTCCTCGGCTATCAGTAACCGAGACAACGACCTTAACCGTTCCGCTGATTAGGATTGGTTCTATCGTGACGTCTGCTCCTGAATAAACAGCCAGGTTGTTATTTGAACTATCACGAATATAAACCTTATATGTTTGTATCGTGCTTCCGTATGCTCCTGTTGCGGTTGTCACTATTTTTGGTTTTGATTTACTCTGAACGAAACCACTGAATTTAGTAGCTATGTCTGGTGTTGTCACTGTTTCTGTGACAGCGACTGAATTAATAACAGGTACGACTGTATTTGGCACTGTTGCTATGAATGAGATTGACTTCGTTCCTATTAGTGTGCTTCCACTGTAAGTTTGACAAGTAATCGTTCCTGTTCCGCTCGTTGCGTTTGGTATCTGATTGGCTAGTGTCAATGGGATTGTCCATGAGTATGATGTTCCTAGCCCTGTTTCCAGTGTTCCACTTACATTTCCGAACTTATAGCTTAGTGTGTGTGTGAATGAGATTGATGCTCTATTCATCGTTATTGTTACTGCATTTCCCATTTCAGTGCTCGTTGACGACAACGTTGGAGTGGTTGCTCTAGGAATTGTTGTCAACGCTTGTGAGTATGATTGTTCAACAGATGTCACTACGCTATGATTTATCCATGCACTTGTGACTAATGTCTTTGTTCCATCAGCGTTGTGTGATATATTCAGTGTTTTAGTAAATAGTGTAATTCCTGAACTTGTTATTTTCTGTGAAGATGTCACGTTGGCTGTATATTGTACTCCGTTGATCTTACAGTAAACAGTACCAGTTCCGTATGATTCGTATCCTGTATTTGTTCGGTAAAATCTCACGCTTACGGTTACGTTCGAAGTGTTATCGATTATGCTCTGGCTGTTTTGTGTAATAGAAATTGTATATTTTATATTTGTGTTACTTGTACTCATTGGATTGCTTGTTGCCATTATGTCACCTTCTTAAAGCTCAAATTTCCGTTTGTTCTTGGAATGAATGCATAGTTTCCTAATTTTAAAGAATTAATGTATTCACCATCATTCACATAAAGTTTGCGGTTGCTAAAATAAGCAACTTCTACGTTTCCTTCTATGAATGATATTTTATTGTTTTGGATTTTTAGTATGAGTTCGTTTCCGTCTTCACCTAATAGGATATTTCCATCAACAAATCGAATGTATTTACTTATTTTTTGAAATTGTGCATCTGCTCCATTTGCTACAGACTGGATATCTTGTGAGAATTCGTTGAACCTCAACTCGAATTCATTATTTGTTTGTTTGAATTGGGTCTCTACGGATTCTACTAGTTTTTCAGCATCATCTTTTAAGTAGTAATCTTGTGATACTTGCGTTAGTATTTCAGTCGATGATTGACTTATCACAGAGTTGTTTTGTTCGGTAACTTGTGCGATTGCTGCATTTAGTTCTTCTTTTGTGACTCCGCTTTCTGAGACGTTTTTTTCTATACTATTAATTTTTTCAACAATTTCGCTTTGACTTTTAGCGTTGCCTGTTGTTGTTTCAGTAAATGTTTTATACGTCGCTCCCACTGTTAGTGTGTTATTGGCAGGATTGAGGATATCAAGCGATAGTTTTTTTACCAAAAATTCAAGGTCGCTTTTTAATGTTTCAAGCCCATGCTGTTTATCTTTTACGACGATGTATTGGCCGATTCGGAATGGGTTTACGCCTTCTATACCAGATAAGTCTGCTGCTGATAATTCAATAGAAACTGACATAAATATGGCATTTGCAAGATATGCCTGTGCTTTTGATTTCAGTGTTGTTGGGTCGTTTACGTCATCCCATATAACCGTCTTGAAAATTTTACCGTAGGTTTCTTCTGCTTCAGTATTGACTAAATAATCCAAGTCATCATTTACTGCTGCTATAGTTATTCTGGTGTTTGTTTCTTCTTGTGCTGCTCCAAGAGGAATTATCCCAGTCATTAAATCTTCGCCCTTGGTTATTTTTTTAAAATTCAACAAGTTTTTTCCAAACTCTATTTTTTGATTTGATAAAGTATTAAAATCTTTCAAATAATCAATGTAGTTTCCATCAGCTTCGTGCCTTACCCATAAATACCCGCCTAGTTGATCGATTAATTTGGACGATATAAGTTCCCACGTTGTCTTGTATTCACTATCTGATCTTTGGATATTTCCTGTTGTAGCTTGAGCTTGGACATTGACGATTCCTACTTTGAATTGTTTGTACTCATCTACCTGACTATTATGTCCTAGGTGTCCTTCTTCTCCTTCTATAAGCATTCGAAGGTATTCTTCAGGTGTTCCTTCCCATGAATTAGCTTGTGATCCATATGGTCTTTGAATTGAATCCAATAAAAAAGCAAGTTCACCTTCGCAAGTGACTTGCTGTTCATTATAGAATCCTTCTTCTGTATTTAGTATTCGTCCTTTGAAGATTAATTTTCCGTCTTGTATTATCGTAATTATTGACTTCATTTTTTTTAATTTGTCAAAGTATTTGTGCTCTGGATAAATGTCAAAAACGAATGAACCAATCTTATTTACCTCTAGGTCTAATTTTGCATTAAAAATTTTTAATTCTTCAAGTCGGGAGTCATAAATTTTGAAATTATCACAATAAACTTCATACATTTTATAACCCCCTTTCTTGATACTCGATTGTAATTAGTGCTGATTCACCAGTAGGTGTAAACTTTACAATGTTTTCTCCTTGTTTAAAAATAATGTTATCGTCCGTGATTGTCCCACTGAATACTTTTTGGTACGTTCCTTCTGAATTTTCTTCTGTTATACCCCACACTAGTGTTACTTCACTGCTTGCTGTTATTGTAGGTACAACCTGCTTACGCAAGTTTTGACATGAAATGCTTGTTGCCCCTGTTATTTGATTTGTTACGATAGTTATCGCATTTTTGTATTTGTATGGTTCTGCGTCAATTTCTATTTTTATTATTCCTATTCGTTTATTTGATTTCCACTCGTCGACATAGATTCTTCCGACATAGTAAAATTCAGGATCATCTGTCAATGTGATTTTCATTTTCTTTCCGTGGAATGTGTCTTGAATGCGTGAGAATAGTGATAGAAATTGTTCTTGTGAAACTATTGTTGCAAACTCTAATGTTATTTTTCTATTTTTGTATTTAACATCACCAAAATTTTCAGTTAAATCCAGCGAACCATCACCACCAGGAATATCTATTGATGCTGTTTTTGGCTCTGGTGAACCTATGGTTTTGCTTGTCAGTATCAAGTCAAAATCATTATATAGATTTATGTTTCCTATAATAACCGCATTCATTATCTACCTCTTTCATTTGCTTTTTGTATATCAGCAAATTTTTTATTCATTTTTGGTGCTAGTCTTCCGACAAGAACTCCATCATCAAGGACAATGTTTTTATCCATGTTTGTAGTAATTTGTGGGAAGTAATATGCTAGCATTTCTATTAATTTGTCAATTGTATCAGCTATTCCACTTGTTTCTGCATGTACTGATTCACCTACGTAGTTTTTTAACTTATCAATCGGTGCTACTGCTTCTGCTCCAGCTTCACCTACGCCTTGTAATCCATACTGTGTATTAAAGATAGCGGGCTTATTAAAAATTGCACCTTCAGCATTCCATTTAACAGTTAATTTTGGGATCTTTCCTTTTAGTAAGTCTCCGACTTTCCACCCGCTAGGTATGATTCCGAATTTTGGAACTTTTATTTCTGGGTATTTTATTTTGAAATTAAATAAATTTTTAATTTTATTTACTAAGTTTTTAATCCCATTAGTGACTGTGTCCCAGGCTTTTGATGCACTATTTTTTATGCCGTCCCATAGATTACTGAATGTTTTTGATATTGGGGCGGATACCTTTGTTTTAAACCAGTTTGCCGCTCCGTTCCATGCATTTTTTATGCCGTCCCAGCATTTTGTCCCTGCCGCTTTGACTTTATCCCAGTTTTTAACTAGCACTATAATAATGGCAATTAGTGCTGCAATAGCAGCTATGATTAGTCCTATAGGGTTCGCCGACATTGCTGCGTTCAGAGCCCACTGTGTAGCAGTTAAGGCTTTTATTGCTGTAATAAGCCCATTAATAATTCCGACCACTTTCCACGTCAAGAATGCAGCTCCTACTGCTATTACTAGTGTTGATATTGTGTCGAAATTATCTATTACCCACATCGCAAAACTTAGGATTTTATTAAATACTTTTCCTGCTTTTTCACCAAAACTTTCCCAGTCTACTTTTTCAAGTGCTGCTGTTACTTGAGGCAAAACTTTATTCGCTAGTGTTTCCAAAATAGGAATCATTGCTTTTCCTAGACTTGAATTAATTGTGTCTTTTAAAGTTGATAGTCTTCCTTGCAGCGTTTGTGATTGCTTATCCATTGAACCATAGTATTTTCCACCTGCAGCAGTTGAACGCTCCATTGAAGCTGTTATTTCGTCTACCGTGATTGTTCCTTTACTAATTCGGTTATAAAGACTGGCCATGCTCTCGCCTGTTGTTTGTGATATTTCTTGTAGTGGGTTGAAACCCGCTTCGATCATTTGCTTGACATCTTCAAGAGATACTTTTCCAGCTGATGACATTTGGCCGTATGCCATTGATATTCTGTTCATCTTCTCAGCACTACCTTGTGAAATATCACCAAGCATTTGCATTTTCGCAATTGCATCATCGGCCGTTAGTCCATAGTTCATTAACAGTTGCGTCGTATCTGCCACATCAGTCATTTCAAATGGTGTATTTGCTGCTATTTCTCCTAGTTTTTTAGTTACCGCTGCTGCCTTCTCTGCACTACCTGTCATTACTTCAAAACTAGTATTATATTGTTCAAGGCTACTTTGGTATGATGCTGCTCCTTTTATTAGTTCCCCTGCAGATTGAATCAGTCTTGTAAAACCTTGTGAAACGAGATTAGCTATAGCTCCTTTTAGAACTGTGAATCCACCATTTGCTGTACTTCTTGCCTGGTTATCTACTGCTTCGAGGCTGTTATCTAATTGGTCAGCTGCTTGACTTGCATTTCTTAACTTATTTTGATTCTCTTTCAATTCGCTTGATAAATTTCTTATTTCTCTTTCGAGTGCTTTTGCTGCTGCACTATTTTTTCCTTCTGCTAAAACTACAGCGGTATAGTCATTTTTTAAAGCCTGCAGTGTTCTTTGTTGAGCTGCAATGGTAGTCGTCAGCGAGTTTAGTGATCTTGTTGCATTACTTGTATTAATATTAGGATTTAATCTTAATTTGTCGGCCACTCTTGTGGCCATGTGTTGTGCTTTTTCTTCAATGTCTCTTAGTTTGGCAGCTGCTTCTTCAGCTCCATTTATAGCTATTGAACCTGCCAGTTTGAATATTTCCAATTTGTCACCCCCTTTGCTATGAAGGATTGAAACTATCCAAAATGTTATTAGAATCTTTGATTATCGCTTCGAGATCTTCTTTCTTTGTTCGTTCTTCCTGGGTAGTGATTGGGCTTCCGATTTCTCTTTGGAATTCGTCGTATGTTTTGTCTTTTGCTCGGTGCATCCACACTTCCCATTCTTTTTCTTCATTCGTGATTCTTATTAACTCGGACACAAATTCTGCAAACGTTGATGTTCTTATCATTTGGTCGGTTAATAAAAATGGACTTGCATATCGTTTGAATAGCAAGTCCATAAATTCTATTTCTCCTATTTGAACAATCTCGAAGCAGCCTTGAAAAAATCCACGAACTCAGGTTTTTTGATTACGTCGACGATCATGTTCATAAATGTTGCGATTCCTAGTTTTTGAATTTTTTCTTTCTTTAATCCTGAAACATTAGCCAAGAATTGATATATCTCGTTTTCACAGTTTGGTAGATTGTTGACTATAATGTCGACGATTTCAACGATTACGGTTAGTCCTACTTCCTCAGTTAATTTTTCGCTATCTCCTTCTTGGGCTTTTGCTTTTGCTTCTCTTATTTCATCGTTTGAGAATGCTTTTTTGAAGTTTTTAACTCCAATTTTTGAAATGATTTTACTTAATAAGAAAATATCAGACGACTGTAATTCCCTTAATTCATAGTTTTTTTCTTCGCTCATATTTTATACTCCTTTTTATTCTGTTGCTTGTTTTGGATAATAGATTTTAAACGGTAAAGTATCAAGGTCACTAGTAAGTTCTGCATGACATTCAAATGTTAATGCAACAACTCCAGCTTCTTTGTTCTTTCCTTCTAATTCTAGCCCGTTTGTACATAGTGCGTTTTCTAGAATTACGATGATGTTCTTTCCTTCTAGTGTTTTACCAACGAATGCGATATTTTCTAAATAATCACCTGTTGCGATGTTTGCTTTTGATTCTACTAGGTCATAGTTTGTAGCATCTTCGCTTGTTCCGTCCGCACCTATGATTGAATATTTAAGTAGGTCTTTTGTTAACTCTAGGAAGTTAATTTCAAGCTTTGCTACTTCGCCTGTTTTAACTTGTAGGCCTTTTACTTTTACTAGTGCTCCGTCTGCTTCTATTGGTGTTACTTCTGGTGTGATTGTTAGTTTACTCCCACCTGAAGTTGCTCCAATAATTGATTCATCGAAGTTCCATGCATTTGTTGCATATTTTAGGTTTTTATGAATTGTTCCTGCACCGAACACGATATTTTTAGGAGTGTTTGTTGTTACTCCTGTTTTTCCTGCTTTAGCCATTAATTAGTTCACCTTCCATTCTTTAATTTTTAGGTTGATTTGTAGTCGTTTTAAGTCTGCATCTCCTGTTGGCACGACTAAACTTCCAGCGTAGGAGACGTCTATTCCTGAACCATTGCTTAATATGTTTGCGTTGTGAGTGAATAGGCTTTCTATTTTTTGCTTTGCTTCTTCTAGATCAAGCCACGATCCTTTTGTAAATCCGTTTAAGAAGAAGTCAGCTTCATGTAGTCCGTCTTCGTTCATTGGTTCGGATTCGTTGTATTCTCCGACAAAGTAAGGATAGATGACGTCAGAAGTCCATACTCCGAACTCATAGTTGATTCCTGCTTGTACTAGCTGGTTGTTGATGTATCCTAGTGCTTCTTTCGTCATTTCATCATCTCCTTAAATTTCTTTGTTATTATTGCTTCAACTTTCGCTTTCTTTGAATTAAAAGCATTATATAAGGCTCTTTTTGGTTTTTTTCCGTCGGTCTTATAAAACTTTTTGCCATGTTTGCCGTAAACTATCACAACTTTTCCGTTATATGTTGGTTTCTTATGACCTCTATAAGTGTCAACAGGAACGTACCACGGTGTTTTTCGCCCTTTGCCTTCTAGTGCGTATTCTCCAGTGCCGAATTCTTCCCAGAGTGCATTTTCTAGCGGAGATCCGATGATAGCTTCCATTTTACTTTCGTCTATCTTGTTATCCCAGCTACCTTTTAACTGGCCACTATCGGTTGAGGTGTTTCTTTTGACTTGTGCTTCAATTTCACCAGCTGCTTCCATAAGTCCTGCAATTGCTGCTTGTTTGAACTTTGTTAGAACTTCATCTGACATTCCTTCAAATTTAACATTCGATCCAGCAACTATTTTATTACTCATTATTGACCACCTGTGTATTTTAAGTAGATTTCCCAGTGGTAGTTTAGCTCCATAGGATTGTCTATTAGCATGACGTCATAGGTCTTTCCATTAACTATTGCTCGGCTCTTTTCGGCTGTGATTTTTGGGTCGAGTTCCACATAGTCTCCAATAAAGATGTGCGTTGATTCTTCAATCTTCGCATTGTAATTGTTGTATTTGCTATCTCCACTTGATAAGTCCAGCCAGCCATTGATTGTTTGGATTGTTTTCCAGATTGGAACTGCTTCACCGATTTCGTTCTTCGCTGTTGTTTTAACTTGAAATGCAAGACTATTATTTCCGCCTACCGATTTCATGTTAGAATCTCGCTTTCTTGTACATCTTCAAAAACGAAGTGTATTTTCTTGGAACTCCGAACTCTGCATCGATGTCTGATTCTGTTGCGTCCTTTGCATAGGTTACTGAATGTCTGGAAATGCTTTCGCTTTGGATCTCTTTTGGTGCTGTATCATCGTAGTTAGCTGTTTCGTTTTTTAGCTTCCATCGCATAATCTCGATTGCTCCCATTTGAACATCTGCAGGATACTCCACTTTTGTTACTAGTACTGCTTCTTCGTCATAGATTTCTTCGTTGACTGTGAACCCTTCAGCGTCCTTTGTTTTAATCGTGAATAATCCGTTATTAAAGGCTGAGTCTGTAATTTGAACTGTGTCACCTACTTTTAAATATGGACTTGGAAATCGAACTACACCAGTTGCAATGTCTACTAAGCTACGAACGTTTCGGTTCTGGAAGTTGTTATTTGAGTATTTACGGATAGCAAATTCAAGAGCTAGCAGTTTATCCGCTAGCTCGTTTCTATCAATTTCCGTACCAATGTAAGCTGCTGCTTTTTCGATTGACACTATCATAGGGTTTCCCCCTTTCTATCTTAGGCTTTCTTGAATTTAGCAAGTACGACTTTGCTTGTATTAGAAAGTGCTACAGTGTAGTGTTTATCTGCACTGATGTCTGTTTTTCTTGCTAAAGATACACGGTCAGTTTCTACGTTTGTATCTCTCTTCAAGTAAATTGTTAATGCTGGAGCATCTTCTTCAGTTTCTGCATCGTTGTTTAGTTTAATGATTGGGCAGAAGTAGCAAGGTGTTTCTACTTTTAATACGTAGTCGCCTACTTTTGCACTTGGTAATGAAGGAGTAACATCTGCTAGGTTTGCTTGGTTTGTTGTTGCTCCGCTTGCTACGATTTGTAGTGCACCACTTGTTCCTGAAGTTGTGAACTTGTACCATGTGTCATGAACTACGACTTTCTTTGAAGGAACTACACGACAGTTTGCGATTCGGCCAATTTCGCCAGTTAGGATCACGTCACCTGTGTATTTGTCTGCACTGATGAAGTCGCTGTCTTTTCTTAATTGTGTTACTTGTTTAGGATGTACAAAAATTACCTTTTCACTGTTTACTTCTTCATCGAAGATGTCGATTGCATCTACAATTCCTGCATATTTGATGATAGCTGCTGAACCGTCGTATGCTAGTTGTGCTCCGTATAAAGCGTCTAATGCGTCGTTATCAACCTTGGAAGCAATTGCTTTTGCGATTTGGTTGTTTGTTTCACCTACTGGATTGCCATAACCACTTAGAACTGCTTCGTCTGTTAATTCTACAGCTTTCATTGCTTTCTTAACTGTTGCTTGTGTTACGCTAGTTTGTAGCTTTACTGTTTCAGCTGCTACGCCTTCAGCTACGTCTACTGCATCGCCGATGTATGCGTATTGAGGAACTGTAATTGTGTTACCTGGTTGACCTACTAGAGTGTTGTCAATTTTAGCGAATGGTGCTACTACTAGTTTCTTTTCTACTTTTGCTGAAATCATATCAGCCATTACTTGAGGATTAATTAAATCTGCTATTTTTGTTGTTTGGTTTGCCATTGTTAGTCTCCTTTTTTATTTGTTTCCTGTTAATTGAGCATAGGCTTCTGGATTTTCGTTATATACTTTTAATCGTTCAGCATAGCTCATTTTGTTGAATGATTCTTGTGTGATACCTTGTGAATCGTCGTTGTTAGGTAGTTTGTTTTCTTCGATTTTCTTTTGTTGACTTGACTCAAATTGGTTAGGGAATTGTGTTTTTAATCCTGCGATCTTATCGTCCCAGCCTTTGATTTTTCCGTTCTCGTCTAGTTCGATATTACCTTTTTCGTTGAGCTTAAACGTTAGATAGTCAACATCTAGTGCCTTTGCTTCTAAAAGGGCGACCTTAATTGCTGCTTCTTTCTTAACATTTACTAGCTCAGATTGTAACGCTTGCACTTGGCTATCATAGTTAGTGATTTTTGCTTGCAAGTCTTCATTTCCTTTGGTTGTTTTCCTTAGGTCATTGATTAGGGTATTTGCTTGGTCTAGTTCTCCAAGCTTTGAATTATACGTTGCTTCAAGTGCTGCATATTTGTCCTTGCTTACGTATCCACCTTCGCCGAGATTAGCTAGCTTTATTTGTTTCTCTTTGTTCTCTGATGTTCCGTTGTATGCATTTATCTTTTCAGTCACTTGTTTGTATAGTTCTTCTCCTAGAATTGCTTTTAAAAAATCCATTGTTACTCCTTTTTTGCACTGTTTTTATGTGCGGTGTCTCCGCTGCAAAAGCCCAGTTTATATCACTTGGACTGGTGAAATTTCAGCACCTTTTAAATGCCATGAGCTGTTTTGGGCATAAAAAATAAGCATTTTTCAGTCATGCTTAGGACATTAAAATATTCGTGTTGTTTCTTTATAAATTCTTAAATAGATCAATTAACGTATCAATATATTTAATAGGCATTTCTTCATCGTGTATTTTTTGAACTATATCTTTTTGTTCTTCAGTTAAAATTACACTATTATTTATTAAAGCAAAAATGTTCCAAGCAACGTGATAGACTAATTTAGAACAGCAGCCATTATTGACAGTTATTCGTTTGTTGAAGTTCATTTCTTTACTTTTTATCGTATTAGAAATAAAATCTATCAATTGCTCTTTGTGATTCATTAAATGATAATCAATGGGAAACTCGTTACCTATTATTTGTTTATCGTATTGATAATTATAAATTGCATAACGAGTTTCAAAGTTAAGATTTTTTAACAAAAAGTCTTTTGATATTAGTTTTAGTTCGTACTCGCTTGTTAATATTCGGCTATAATAATTATTTTTATCTACAATTACAATATAGTCATTATCACGTGTATTATTTAATCCTAACGCTTTTGAACCTATCTGATACCACACTCTAATCACCTAATCGATATCTTATTGTTATAGAGTCGGAACTGGTTGTATCACTTGTTAAATACAAGCATAACTGTATACGTTCAAAATCTGCAAGAGAATTTAAGGGAAGAGCTGTATTTACTTTACCACTTGCTAATCTTAGAATATAGAACTTATCTTGAAGTTCTACTTCTACGTAGTTATTTAAATTAGTATTTGAAATATTTATTGTATCAGTTAGAGTACTAGCCGTGCCTTGTTTTAAAAACTGAATTGAAAATTTGCTTATACCATTTTTATTTACACTATAAAAAAGAAATTTTATATGCCTATGAGTTCCAGCGTTAAATGTTGTTTTATAGAGTGTATCACCACTTACTGTTCCACTGCTAGTCATTGTTGATGCTGTTAATTCAATTGTTCCATATTCAGCAGAGCTTCCACCAACGTAAGTAATTGTTATTGTGCCAGATATTACAGACGTACTTATTGTGGCTACATGTAACGTTATAATCATATTTTCTTTTACCGCTACCCATTCTCTGTTTTGTGTATTAGAATGGTAAGCTTCATATTCTACATCATCTTCAACAAGGACTACCAGACGTTCTTCATCAAAATATTTATAAGCTTGAGCAGGGTCGTCTACAATAAAAGTTCCTTCTGTATAATCACTATTATAAGTCGCAGTGATATCAATAAAGTGCTGAATTTTAGTATCAATTTTTTTCCAAAAATATGCTAATCCATTCTTATCTAAATAATTGTTTGCCATAGTATCACCTAAGAAGCGAGAATTGTATCTATTTCAGCATTAGTTATAGCTACCATGTCAGTTGTTTTCATGTAAGCACTGAGGTCAATTGTGCCTGCTAGAACATCCCATTTTTTAGTAGGGCTTGTGCCAATCGTATCAGTGTCTACTATTACAATGTTTGTACCAGCTGGATAAGTTTTACCTGCTCCTTCGACGAAATCAGCGTCAGTAGTAAATTCAACAGATAGGTTAAACACTGAACCAAAAGTGTATTGAGTAAGTGGTGGAACACCTCCAACTGAGCCTTTAAATGAAAATAATCCTGTAATATCACTCTTTGTAGCATAATTTGAAAATTTAGTGTCTAAATCTGCTTTTGTGTACAAATCTGATAATTTAGTTTCATAAGCAGCCGTAAAGTCCTTTGTCGATAATCCCTTACCGCTTACTTTATCTACTTTATTACCAAATAGAGTGTTAAGAACTTTATTCTGCACTGGATTAGTTGATGTTGAACTTAATGCAGTATCCACAACTGTTTTATTTGCTCCACTAGCAATACCATCTAATTTGTATTTATCACTGCTGCTCATTAAACCTGCAGCTGATGTAGTAGCAGCAGCAGTACTTGCTTTACCAGCTAACGCTGTATTAATAACTTTGTTTTGAACAGGATTAGTTGATGTTGAACTTAAAGCTTCGTCTACTGTTATATTTGTAGCTCCTTCCGCTATTCCATCTAATTTTGTTTTATATGCTGCTGTAAAATCGTTTGTTGATAAACCTTTACCGGATACTTTATCTACTTTATTACCTAAAGCAGTATTAATAACTTTATTTTGTACAGGATTTGTAGAAGTGGAGTTTAAAGCACTATCAACTGTTATTTTATTAGCACCTGTTGCAATGCCTTCTAGTTTAGTCTTAAAATCACTAGTAAAGTCTTCTGTAGATAACCCTTTACCATCAACTTTATCCACTTTGCCGCCTACAGTAGTTTCTAGAGATGTTATATCACCTTCTATTTCCGCAAGTCTATTTTCAGTAGCACTGCTTGAGATACCATCTAATTTAGTTTTATCAGCACTACTCATTAGACCATTAGCACTTTGTGTAGCAACATCAGTGCTTGCTTTACCGTCTAATGTTGTTTGTAAATTTGTAACTTGTGCTATTGTATGAGCATGACTTGAAGCTGCTTTACCTGCTAAGGCACTGTTAATAACTTTATTCTGCACAGGATTAGTAGATGTTGAGCTCAAGGACGAATCTACAGTAGTTTTATTTGCACCTGCAACTATACCATCTAACTTACTTTTATCAGTACTACTCATTAAGCCGTTAGCAGTCGTTGTCGCAACAGCAGTGCTTGCTTTTCCATCCAGAGCTGTTTGAAGGTCAGAAACTTGTTCGATTGTATGGGTATGACTTGAAGCTGCTTTACCATCTAGGGTTGATTGTAAATCTGTAACTTGTGCTATTGTATGAGTATGACTTGATGCGGCTTTTCCCGCTAACGCTGTGTTAATAACTTTATTTTGTACAGGATTTGTAGAAGTGGAACTTAATGCACTGTCAATTGTTGTTTTAGTAGCTCCACTAGCTATTCCATCTAGTTTGGTTTTATAATCTGCGGTAAAATCGTTTGTTGATAATCCTTTACCCTCGACTTTATCTACCTTATTACCTAGTGCTGTATTGATAGCCTTGTTTTGTACAGGATTAGTTGATGTTGAGCTTAATGTAGCATCTACAGTTACTAATCCTTTTCCTTCTTCTTTATCAACTTTATCATCTAACTTTCCTTTAATCTTCTGCCATAAGTACAACAATCCGTTGTCATCTAAATATTTATTCGCCATTTTAGTCTCCTTTATTTTAAAATATTTTCAATTTCTAAATTACTAAGTGTTCCAGGTAATTCAGTTTGTTTAGCATAATTTTGTAATTCTTTTTGAGAAGCAAAGCCTTTATGACCACTTGATTCGTAGTCTAGATTATTTAGTTTTGAATGGTCACTAATTATTCCACTTACGCCTGCTCCTATGTTCGCTCTTAACGTGGAAGGTGCTCTTATATTAATGGTAGCTTTCAGAGTTTTTTCCACACTCGCCTGTATTTGTGTTCTCATTATTCAACAACCACTAAATTGTTTCTCATTAGTGTGCGTATTTCGCTACCATTAAATCGCACGCAATATGTGTAGTTGCCTATTTTGAATAAATCACTTTTTTCTTTTGTGAATACCATTTCAAGTGTGTTCGTTCCTTTTGCTTCAAATTCACATATAATGTTTTTAAGTTTGTCTCTAAAACAAACAGTTAGTTTATCGGTTGGTTGAACATCAACTTCTTCATCATATTCGTTTGTAAGATTAAATGTAAAAATAAGCGTGAATGTATCTCCTTCGTACCAACGAATTGATCCATCTTCGCATATTCTGGGGGATAAATTAGCACATGGTATATTATTCATTTTTCTCACCTTTTTTAGTTTTTATTTCATTAATCATAAATTACCTCCTTATGCTAAAGTCCAACCCTTATTAGTTGCAATTTCTTTATCACTATCAGTTAATTTTGCTAGATTAGTTGCTCCCATTGTAAGTGTTTTAGTTGTAGTAACTGTTGCAAGATTATTTAAGATAGTTACTAGGTCGGAACGCTCAAATTGAGTAGAAGCTGAAATATCAAAATTAACTTTCATTCCAGTCATTAAAATTGATTTTAGGTTAGTACAACCATTAAACATACGATACATATTACCTACATTGCTAGTATCTAATTGTGGTATTGTAGTAAGTTTAGAACAACCCCAAAACATCTGCTCCATAGTAATTACATTGCTACTATTTAATAGTGGTATAGTAGTAAGTTTAGAACAATTAGAAAACATACCATACATTGTAGTTACGTCACTAGTATCATCATATGCAATTAAGCCAGCAACTGAAGCCCCGTCATAGTTATAAAATAACTCCGAACATCTTTTAGTAGCGTCTAAAAGTCCTTTGAGACTAGTAACATTGCTAGGTTCAAGAGTTCCCTGTATTCCAGCAATTGTTACTCCTTTTTTGATATTACTTGCGATTAAAGTGTTAGGACGAGTAATATTAACCCAAGTCATAAATTTGTTATCATCAGAATACACGTTTTGTGAATTTAGTATTGTTCCTGCACTTGAATTATAAAAGTTTAGAGGTATGTCTGTTTTATTAACTACTGGTACTGGATTAACTGTAACTGAACTTAAACCATCGTACCCAGAATCTGCAGTAACAGTACTTCCGTTTAATGTAGGAGTAAATTCTTTAGCTTGTTTAGTAAATTCATAAGTGCCAGTTATACCAGCAATAACCACGCTTTTCTTTATATTGCCCGCAATTAGAGTACTTGGTTTAGTAATAGTAAGTTTACTAATCACCTTACCACTTGTAGGATCTACTACTTGATTACCTGAAGCCATATCTAAATCTACTGTTTTTTCCTCTTCTTCTTTTTTGGTTTGAATTTGATTAATTAAAGTAGAATATCCATCAATTTTTGTGCTCTCAGAAACTGTTATGCCTTTATTCTCTATAGAAGTTTTAATTGCACTTTTAGCATTTTTAATTCTTGTTATTTCTGTTGCTACTGACATATTATCACCTCTATATTGATTCTAGCGTTGTTTCAATATTTCCGACTAAATTATCTACGTATGTTTTAATTCCTTGTGATGTCACTGGGTTATTCGAATTGGCTGTTGGAGTATCATCGAGTGTTAGTTCTGTACCGCCGCCTATGTTTACTTCAGTCCATGTTGTAGCAGAACTAGCTTTATTGTATCCTTTTATTGTATTTTCGTATAAAAGAATTACGTATTTAGTTCCACTCGTTGAAATGGTGAATATTACTTCGGCTTTAAAGTTTAGCACTGTGCATTGATAGATTTTATTTTCTTCTTTGTCATCTAAACTTAATAATAGTGCGTCTATAGTTGAAAATGTTCCTAAATGTGGAAGGCTATCTATTATTACTGCTTTTTTGTTATTTGGAATCATCTTTATTCACCCCCACTAGTTTTTGATTTGAAAGTAATTATTTTTAATCCTATAAAATGGCATTTCATTTTGTACCCTGTGGGTATTACCGTTTTATCTTTTGCAATAGTTAGGCACGACCAATATATATTCAACCTGTTCTGTGCTTTTTCATAAGAATATTTAAAATACCACGGAATGTCTTTCCGTTCCCCGAATACACTGTCCTCTTCTGCACCTACTGTTAAAAAATACTGAGGTGAACAAGCTGAAGCTGTATCGGCGTTATCAACCCAGCAAGGAATAGTAGGTTGGACATTTGCGATTGGAAAATCTTCAACACCAAACTTATTTCCAGCAACTCTTACTAATACAGTAACTAAAAATAAAACTTTTTCAGATGATCCAAAATTAGGGACAGAAATACTTAAAATTTCACCTGTAGCATTTCCATTTAATGATTCATCATCGACATTTAAAAGTTCTTTTCCTGCATATTGATCAACATTCGGCTTTGTCACGTACGGAATTTCGCTATCATGAGTTGTTGTTTTTTCTTCATTTGTTGTTAATCTATCATTGTAAGTTTGGACGATTCCTGCAGCTGCATTAACAGTTGCGATTGGTTCTTCCATTTCTTCTTCAATTAGTTCCTGTAGTTCTGCATATGTGATAGTTGAATCATATAATGCCTCTATGTCTTCTAATGTTTCATTAACAGCTGCAATCATTTCTTCTAGTTGTGTTTGTGCTGTTGGTGGAATAGGATCTATGAAGTCTTCTGGTTGTTTTCTTTTAACAACTGGAATTTGAATATGCTTGATTGTTTGGCCGCAATCGTCTCCACATATATAAATAAAAGCATTAATGCTCCATTCGTTTTCTAGTAATTTATCAGGAATTGGTACTTCAATTCCCCCACTCACTGGGCTTCCTATTCTTACAATGGTTTTGTCACAGGTTTTGTCACAAAAGTGAACCTGACATACGCTTGGCAATCCATCGCCAGTTATTCTTAAAACTTGACCATAGTCCCATTCATAAAGTGGAGTAGTTGTTACTTTTGTCACTCCAGCAGGAATATTTACTATAATCATTTTCTCACCTCTTCCTTTTGGTTTGAGCCTCAGAAACGGCTCATTTTTGCGTTTATATTTGTTTTTTGAGTATTTGCTAGTAAATAAAAAAACACCCATTTAATTGAGTGTTTTTAAAATAAACATGAATTTATTAAATCTTTATTTGCAAGATTGTTTATCCATTCCTTTGGTATTGCATTATATCCGTACTTGATTCCTGCTAATCCACCAGCTATTGCAGCTACGGTGTCTGTGTCTTCTCCTAAGTTCACCGCTTTTAATACGCAGTCTTTGTAGCTGTAGGTTGTTGTTAAACACCACAAGGCTGCTTCTAGCGTATCTACGACATATCCGCTCGATTTAATTTTCTCTTCTGGATACTCGTATATAAAATACAATCTATTAAATGGTTCACCATAGGATTTTAAGTTTAGTAGAATTGCTTTTATATCATAGCCTTGTAGCATTCTTTTTGCGATCGTTGTATAAATAACGCATGCTGTTGTTGATAGCTCATGTGCATGTGTAAGACTTGAAACTGCTCTTATTTCTTCTTCGGTGCAGTCTATAAAGGCTAGTGGTAGGATTCGCATTAATGAACCATTACCATTTGATGTTATGTCTCTCCCTGGTTCTCCTGACACGAGTGCATGTTTAGTTGTTCCGCCTATGTCAAACACTTCATTATGAGCTGTGTATTCGCCTTTTCTGTACCATTGTTGGAATCTTTCCAGAATGTCTTCTGGAACTATCTTGTTGTTCTCTTTTATGCTTCTGCAGGTTGCTAGTGTCATCGACGTATCGTCCGACCACGTTCCTTTTGGCTGCTGCCATGTTCCGTATCCGACCATGTCTGTGCATTTGAATGTTCCTCGTTGTTTGAACTCGTATGGAACTCCTAATGCATCTGCAACTACAAAGCCGTATATTGCACTTTTAAGTTTTTCATTCATATTTTCAACGCCTTTCATTGCAATTATTATACCACGTCGCCATTTAAAATGTCAATTTATATGCAAGAAGCTTTAGTTATTTTCACCACTGTTATGGTATTCACATATGCCCTTATTATCAATAACATATAAAGGCTTGTGGCCAGGATTTGAATATATCATACAAACAGCACGATCATGTCCACGTTCATCTCTAAAAATACAATCTTTGCATTGTCTGCATTTCTCGATTTGCGAATTATCACTTAATGTTTCTTCGAGCATTCGCTCTGTCAATGTTTTCTTTTTTTCCATATTTATTCTCCTCTTCAACCTGTTATTATATTCTTTTTTTTACCTTTTTCAATGATTTTGCCCTATTACTTCCAAGTCGATGTAAATCATGCCGTTTGATTTTTCTACTTTGACAACTTTGAATTTTGTTCCACGTTGTAATATCATCTCAGATTCACCACCAAAGGATGACTGTTTACTTATACCATCCCAGCTCTTTCCGTCACCCATACCGAATGCACTAAAAGGTTCAGCATACATCATCTTAGTTCCTCGTGGTGCATAAATATTTAGTATGATATCTCCACTGAAGCCTTTACCTTTAGACACGGCAGTACTCATAAAGCCATATTCTGTAGGTTGTGTATCTATTAGTGCTTTTTGGAGTTCCTTTTCTGAACTATATCTCAAAGTGTCTATGTCAACACCGAAGAATTTATCCATACCACTATATCTTACTCCACGTTGTAGCCAAATATCGCTATCATAGCTAGATTTGTCAATGATATTAGTCATATCATCAATTAATTTCTTGATTTCGCCACGTTTGTAACCACCATAGCTCATTCCTATTGTTTCTAAATCTACATTGCCTACTCCTAGATACTTGTTTGTTCCATATTCAATGCCTCTAAGCGGTTCATTAAACTTATTATAACTCCGTGTGTATTCATAGATAGCACTTCTTTCATCTTTATTTGCATTTCTCCACACTTCTCCAGACTTTTCACGGTAAACTGCATCAGCTGCTTTTGTGCTTCCGTTTTTGTTAGTAAACCAATAAGCTTCATCTTTACGTTTTTGAGAATAAGCGTCTGTATCTATTGCTGATTTCGGTGTTAGTTTATTAATATCGGTTTTTATTTTACTTATTTTATCATTAAGCTTTTCGTATTCTTTACCTAGTTTTTCGAATTCATCTAAATCATCAAGGTATTTTTTATAAAGAACAACTTTACTATCTGTTGGGTCTAAATTATTAAGTTGCTGTAAATACCATTCTTTTTTTGCTTGAATGCTAGTTTTTTTAATCTTGTAATCTGATACAGAAATAGGATCTTTCCAAATACCAGTATAAGTTTTGTTATCAATCTTATTAAGCTTCTTTTGCTGTGTTGCAAGGCTTGTAGTTAATGTTTCAAGCTTTGATTTTTTAGTTTTTTTAATCAAGCTATCATCTAATACTATTAAATGGTTGTCTATCACATCCTGATATTTAGTATTATTATTAACGATATTTAAGCCTTTATAACCTTTGCTTGAAAGAACTTTTTTTAATGCTTCACCAGATGTGATATTTTCACTAACAATCTGTTCTTGTATAGCTTGTTTCCATGAGTCACTAGGGAGTCTGCTAATTATATAATTGTCCATGTACTCAGGATTATTAAATTGCATCTCTAATAAGTCTGATAAATCAACAGTTAACACTTGATTATTATTTAGATTTAATTTGAATTGAGCTTGATCTTTGATTGCACCCTTTTTAAACGTTCCATCTTCGTTCATTGACCAGGTATATTGAGTAAAATCTTCTCCAGTTTGCACTTTATTAAGTTGTTCTGCATCTTTTACATACAATTTACCGTCTTTTAGCTCTACATTGTCTTTATTCATTATTTCAAAGACGTCTTTGTTTGTTTCAACACCTTCTGCAAGCGTTCCATCTGGAAGCATGTGATATTGTTTGCCCTCGTATGGATTCTTTACTTCTTCATCAAGTGCTTTTAAGTATTTCTTTTTGTAGTCCTCGAAGCTTTCTGCCTTGTCCATTTCGAAATATTCGGCTCGTTTCTTCAATGCTTCGAGTTCTTCTTCGTCCAACGCCCACCTTGCTCTTTGTAGTAGTGTGCATCTGCAGTTTATATCTAACGCTGCAACTCCAAAATCTCCAGGATACATTGCTTTGTGACCATTGTATTCGAATGGTTCGTCTATTTCTCGTATCTGGCCGTCAAGTCTTGCGTGTGCTCCTCTTGTTCTTCTATCTAGTGCTGCATCCCATTGTTTTACTACATCTGCTCCTACTTCTTTAGCTTTAGTTTGTGCATCAAATTTGGCCGATTCCTGGATTCTATGGCCTTCTGTTCTTGCTATTCTATAAGCCTTGTTCTTGGCCATGTCGCCTCTTATTTGGATTTGCTGCGATATCTGAGCATATGAGTAGTTCTGTGAAATGCTCCTGGACACCACTTGTTGGATTTCTTTCTTCAGCAAGTTCACGTCTTGACCTAGCGATTCGTATAGACCTTTGCTTAGTTTCGTGTCGTTCATGATTGCTCTTACCATTTGTTCCTGGTCGATCGGCATTACGATTGGTATTCCTTGACCTTGCAAGTCGTACATCGTGCCTAGGAATCCGTCCTCGTAGGTCGTTTTCAAGTAATCCTGTATACTCGTGAACTGTTTCCCCTTTAAATCATCCAGAATGGCTGATATTTGGCCTTTTAGAGCTTTTTGATAGTCTAGTTGATAAATAATGCTAGACAGGTTTTCAACGTCTGTACGCCCCATTAATTCGGATATTTTCGTTTCTACTTGTTTAAGGGCTTCTTTGTATTGTTGCTCTATCTCTTTTAGAATTTTCTTTTCTTGTTCTAATGATAATTGAGCGACTTCCTTCTGCCATTTATTCAACTCCACCACCACCGTTTAATGCTGCTTGTGCGGCGGCTATTTCATCTTCAGCTGATTTAGGTAACTTATCTTTTATTTCTTCATAATCGATGTCTAAGATGTCGCAAATAGCTTGAACAATAGTCTCATCATCCAGTGTTCCTTTTAAATTAAGGATTGTATTTACTACTATTTGTTGCTTTTGTGCGTCAGTTAGCTCTATTTGTGCATTATCTGATGCATTTGTCATTACTTCACGTTCAAAGCAGAAGTACACATCTTTCATTTGGTAGTCCGTTCCTTGATCTTTGTTGATTTGTTCTAGGACTACCTTGATGATCTTTCTTAAGAATTGCTTTAGCTTGATTTCTAACTTGTTGCATTTAAGGTCTAATAGTGCATATCTTGACTTGATTACTATGTTTGTGATGTTTCCGTCACCTATTTGTGCTGAATTGAAACCCATTCCGAATCTGTAGATATTCTTTTCGTCTAGATCCAACTTCGATTGTCTTGCTTGATATGGTATTTCAACTGTTTTGAACTCCACACCACCGCCTTCATCTACTCCGATGTGTTTCTTTGTTTTGGTGTTTTGGATTAATTCGTCCAAATTATCACCCTGGAATCCACTCACCACGACTAGATACTCACTTGCGTCCTGTAAGTTATTAGATAAACCACAGGCCATTAGGTCATAGTCGTCTATTAAGGCCTTTATTGGTTTTAATCCGCTGTATTTCTTGCGGTTATTGTCTAATCTAAAGAACGGAATAAATCCTAAACCTTCATAGTAGGTTGTATCGTCGTTCCCTTTCTTGTATAGGACGTGTGGTCTTGGGTTGATTATTCCTTCGCCTTTGTCTAATTCGAGTTTTCCGTCTTCTATTTGTGTGTAATACCATGTTTGTTGGTTATCCCACACTTGAATTTTCTTTACTCGTTGTTTGTCTTTATTGATTCGTTCAACGTAGTAGTAGATGTAATAATCTTTGTTATCGCTAGTGTATTTTGCTTCAACTTCTACAACCCCCATTGAATCTGCACATTGGAATGCTAGCTTTCCTTCTGAATCTTTGTAAGCATACATGTATTCGAAGCCTTTAGAGACGCATCCTGTTAGTGTTTCCTCTAGTTCAGCTGTGAAGTTTTCGTTTTCGTTGAAGTATTCGTCCAATTCGTTCTGTAATTCTGGAATATCTGACTTGATATATCCATTTTTACCAGATAACATGTATTGAACCGTTTGGTCTACCAGCTCTGTAAAGAATGGATGGCTTATCTTGATGTTGCTTCGTGTCTTGTCTTCTACTAGGGTTCCGTCTGCATTGTAATAGTAAAGCTTATAATTTCTAATGTCATGTTTGCCTTCGTAGTAATCAAGGCCTATTTGTGCATGTTGTTTTTTTTCTGATAGCTTATCTTCTTCGATAAACTGCAATATTTCTTCTGGTTTTAGCATTGTTTCACCTCGTTCCTTTTAAAAAATCCATTTATTTTCAACAATATCGTCTTCAAGTGCGTATCTCATTGCATCCATGAGGTGGTTGAAGTCGTCTATTGGTTTGTTTATTGTGTTTCCGAACTTATCTTTAGCCCATTGATAGTTGCTTATTTCGGTTATAAAGTTCACACAACGTGGATGAATAATAATTTCATACCCTTGTATCCATTGGATTCCGTTATTGATGCTGTCTTTTCCTTTAGCTGCACCCTTGATTCTCCTGATTCCGTATCCTTTGATTTCATCTATTGATTTTGGTTCTGCACTATCAGCAGTTATTTTGTCTTTTGAATAGCCCATAGCTGCTATTTTGTCTGATATGTCTTTGTTTGAGAGTCTTGTTTCGTAGAATTCATCCCATACATACAGTTTTTTGTTCTTCTTATCCAGGAAACCAACGAAGAATGCACTTGGATCGTTCGTGTATCCGAAGTCGAGACCGAATCTTGCAGGAATATCCTTCACTGTATCTAGTGTGAATTCTTCTTCTTTCCAGTTATCGTAGACTAAACCGTCAACAATACCCCAGTTTCCTAAGCCTGCAACTTGATATCTACGTGGATTTTCCTTTTTCATTCGCTCAAAGAGCTTCTTATCAGCTTCATCCAGCCACTCATTACACATATAATTGGTTGTCATGGCCAGCATGTCTTCATCTGGATTGTCAAAGAATTTCTTTTTTAACCAATGATGTTCGTTCCACGGGTTAAATGTTATTGTTATTTGTTTAAATAAATAGTCTGGAATCTTGCCACGGATTGATTCATCTATTACATCGAAGTCGCTTTCTTTACTTATTTCGTATGCTTCTTCAAACCAACACCAACACAAATAACCCACATCTACGGTGATTGATGTCACCTTTAGTGGGTCATCTAGGCCTCTGAAGTAGATCTTTTGCCCAGTGGGTTTGTAAGTCATTTCAAGAGGTGATTCTTTGACATCCCACCAGGCATCTACTTTTAATCGATGTATTGCCCATTTTAGCTCTTTATAACACGAATCTTTTAGTGTTCGATAGGTTTTTCTGATTACCAGAAGGTTAGCTTCTGGATATTTCATTATGTTTGTTATATACCATAGCGCTGCAGTCTTTGATTTCTTCGATGCACGAGAGCCTTTACATACTCTATAGCGTCCTTTGAATCGCCAGAACGTTCCATATCCTTTCCCAACAACATCTGGAAGACTAATTTTAATTCTATTCGTCTTCGAGATCGTCTTCATTAGCGATCACCACTGGAACAGCACCATTTATATTAAGTTTTTCTGTGAATAATCCATAGCGTTTTCCAAGGAGTTCAGCTGCTTTAAGTTTTTCTCTCTCATCAGGAGCTTTATTAACCGTTCTTGCTTCTGAACATCCTTCTCCTGTACCTTCTACAACAACTACTTCTGATTGTGATTGCCCACGAACTACAGAAGTTAGGTATTTTAGTATTTCATCTTGGTCAGCAATTAAGTTTTTTTCTTTTTCTGCCATTCGTTGTTCAATATATTCTTTGATTACAGGTTTTGAAAGGTTTTCAGTTCCTATTGCCCTCGCTGTTTTTTTCGAATAACCAGCTCTAATAGCAGCCTGAGTTGCATTCAAGTCTATTAAGTATTCATCACAAAATCTTTTCATTTTTTCTGTCAAAGCCATGTTTAATCACCTACTTTCTTTTTAACTCCATTAAAAAAGCCCACACACCGGAGGACAGGTGAGCAGGCTTTAAAAAGAAAGGAGTTAATATGATAAAAAAACAATAAAAAATAAAGGCATGATTTCTCATACCTTTACAGCCTACATTATACCATACTTTTGATGTGAAGTTCAAGCGATTCACTCAGTTTTCGAATTGCTTTCTTGTGCAGTTCCATTACCCAGCGTCTGCTGCATCCTATCTCGCTGGCGATCTCGTTCCAATCTTTGAATTCAATATATCTCAATATGATTACTCTAGTCATTGCTTCGTTTGTGAATTCGTTTAATGCTTTTCTTATTACTTCTTGCCTTTGCTTCATCTCAGTTTGCATTTCTTCAACTTCTTTTTCAAGTTCTATTATTTTGCAGATGTCGTCGCTTTGTTTATTAAAGTTCTTGCTTGATTGGACTCTTGGCTCGTAGCTCACGCCAGGGTAGGTCACTGAACTCCACATTCCTTGAATTCTTACTTTCTTACAATAAATCAATGCATCAAGCTCTTTTATCCCTTTTAAATAATCACAGGCATTCATGACAATTTCTCCTTTGCTATTTATTCTTTGCTTTCCCATTTTAAATGGCAGTCAAGGCACTAATTATCTTGCCGTTCTTTTCTTCTTTTCAGTTTTCTTCGTGCTGCTTTAAACACTTCACAGTCGCCAGTTGTGCATACTTCCTTAGGACAGTTTAGGCATACTTCGATTAATTCCTGTTCTCCTATGCAGTCGTATTTCATTTTATGCCCGTCCGAGCTTTTAGGACGGCTTGCCTTAATTTGTCTTTTAACAATTGGTATTCGCTTCCTCATGACATCCACTCCTAACTATTTACGCTCCATGACATATCTCGCAAGCGTGCTATTTTCTCTATTTCTTGCTTATCCGCATTTTCATCTTTTAAAAGTTCCGAATATCGGCGATCAAATCGAGAATAGAAGGTGAATATGTTGCCTTTTATCTCAGCTAATGAAGGAGCTGCAGTGTGGGTTTCTCCCCAGTTATCGACTGACATCTCTACTAGTTCATAATCTATATCCTTGAATTGTTTGTGCCAAACCCCGACGATTGCTTTTGCGTCTTCCTTCGTGATGTTCTTGTAAAGGTAAGGATAATAGGCCTTTATTTGTCTAATGATTTGAATTGTTTCTTGTTCAGTCATTCTTCAACCTCTTAAAATAAATCAAATGGATCTGCTGTAGTTGCAGTTTCCTTCTTGGTATTTCGTTCCCATGTTCTTACTGCTGCTTTCCAGTCTTTCATTTTGTTTTTTCCTATCATCCATCCTCTTGCTTCGTAGTAGTTGATAAAGTATTCAGCATCTATTTCGTTCTTTCGTTCCTCACAGTATTTTTTAACTTCTTCAATTGTTGGTTTCAAGAATCGTTTTGTTGTTGTTTTAGACGTATTATCTATTTCTTTATCTTCTTCTAATCTTATCTTATCTAATCTATTCTTATCTATATCTGTTGCGTGACCTTGCGTGACTGTCACGTGACTATCACGGTCAACCTCAGGAAGCAACTTTTGCTTTTCTCTCTGTCGTTGCTTTCGCAGTCTGTTTTGTTCTCTGATTTTCTCCATGCCTTCTACATTTTGATACTTTTCCCAATTTGAAATGTGGAGCATATCATCGATTATTTCTATCATTTCAAAACTCTCAAAAGTGTTCATAGCCATTTGAATTGTTGCAATTGGTCTATTGAATTGTGTTGCTAGCATTTGGTCTGTATAAGGTATTTCTTTTGTAAAGTAAACCAGACCGCTGTCATTTATGTTGCCTGCAAGGCATAGAAGTTTCATCCAGATAACTATTACAGCATCTCCGTCTGGCAAGCTCTCTATTTGCTTGATTTTCCTGTTATCGAATATATCGGTTGCCATTTTAATCCACTTAACTTCAGCCATTTATTTCACCTCTATAAATGGTTTTATTTCTTCACCGTCTATCGTGATTTGCCCTTCGAGGCCGCATTTTTTCTTTAGTAGCCAGTCTAGCTTCAGGGATTTAAGGTCTCGTTTGAAGCGCCTTTCAATGTAGCGAATTGCTTCTTTCTTGGTCGCTACTTTGTATCCTTTTTTACTTGAAACGATTATTTTTTCTACTTCATCGCTTCTATTTATAGCTCTGATGTCTTGTCTAATCAATGCAAATGCCCTTGAGTTGTGTTCGCTACTTACTTCATAACATCTTGGATAATTTGCGTATAACTGGTAACTTATTTCTTCTTTAGAAACCCATTGATTTGGGTATTCTTTTAAAAAAGTGTATAATTCTTTTTGCCTTTCGTTCATATTTAACTCCTTGTTATTTCAATTTCCACTCTGGGATTTTCTTTATCGTATTCCACTTTTGAGCCGTCAAAGCTGGCTACGATATCTTTGTTATCATCCACGATTACGTGGTGCTTAACTAACACATCACATATGCTGTTGAGTAGGTTTGATAGGTCTACTTTTCTACGTGTTTTCATGTAAAAGATACATTTTAGTTTTATCGCATAGTCGATTTTTAATGGTTGCATGAATGGTTTGCAGTTCTTTTCAAACTCCATGTATGGTTTGCTTGGAATGAGCATTGTTCTTCCTTTAGCTATGATGATCCTGGATGAGTTCTTTTTGGTTCTCGCTTCAAACGGAATTAATATTTTCATAGATAGTTCCGTCCAATTATTTTTATAAAATCGTCAATTGTTTTGTTGTTGTAATCCAACCATTTTTGCTCTGCCCATTTCTTAAGCTTTAAATCTAACTTTTTGTTGTAATGGACGGAGTTGTTTGATGAATTGTGGTGGTGAGGGCATAACCAAACGGTTAGCCCTTCACGGTCACTCACTTGTCTTCTTCCTGTACCTTCGAATACATGGTGCAGGTGCAACCTTCCGGTCGCTTTGCAAATAAGACATTCTTTCTTTTCTTGAAGTATTGTTTTAGTCATTATTATTCGTCCTTTCCATTTAAAATGGTAATTTAGTATAAATTTTTCCATTCAGTTGCTTCTTTTCCGTCTTTTGATTCTGCTTGTATTTCTGCTGCTTTTTCTATTGCGTCTTCTATCGACTCAGCTTTGATTTCTACTGTTCTAGCCAGTGTTTCTTTTATGTGTACCATATATTTACTCATACTTAGTTTGCCCCATTTCCCTGCCAATCTGGTTTTCTATGATTCTTATTTGAAGTTTGCAAGAATTAATGTTTTCTTGGTTTGCATTGTACACTGCTTCAGCAACATCCCTTTTAAATCTTAAAGCTGCGATATTTTCTTTGCCATAAATAACTAGTGGAATCATTGTTACTGCCATTCCTGAATCTCTAAGTTTTAGGGCTTCTTTTGACAGTTCCATTTTGTAATTCATTTCAGTTTGAGCGAAATCCGTCCCTGTTTTCCTCAAAGCTTTTACTGATACATCAAGTTCTTTGATTTTTTGCTGTAATTCTTGATATAAATCGTACATGCTCGCTCCTAGAATGGTAAGTCATCATTGTTTATGTTGAATTGTGATTCTGGATCAAATGGATTAGATTCTACTGCATGTTGTGCTGGTTCTCTCTTTTCTTGTAAGAACTCAATGTTTTCAACCATTAATTCATTTACATATCGATTTGTTCCGTCTTGTGCTTGGTAGGTTCGTGTTTGCCATTTTCCAACTAAACCGATGCGGTCACCCTTTTGGAAGTATTTTGCGATTAAATCCGCACTCGCTTTCCAGGCTATAAAATTGATGAAGTCGGTTTCGTATTCTCCATTTACGTTTTTGTAGTCTCTGGTTACCGCTATAGTGTTGCTTAGAACCTTTGTTCCGCCTTGTGTTTTTCTTACATCGTGGTCTTTACATAAACGACCGATTAATATTACTTTATTCATTTTTGTTCTCCTTTGCTGCACGGACTTGTTCCATTTTCTTTGCGTTTACTTCTTTTGTGTAATATTCTTTAAGTTGTTTTATAAAATATTGTTTTATTGTTGCTAGTGGTACTTCGTCTATGATTTCGTTTATTTTCCTGTTCCCATATTCGAATTCTTCACGCTTGATTGCTTTTACCCATTGGTCAAATATTAGGAAGTTAAATTCATTGTCTTCTTTAACCATTACACTAGGTGCACTCCATGTCCTGAATATGGTTTCGAATAACTGTTCTTTTCCGAGTTCATTGAGCATATCTTCATCTGTTTGTTGTTTTGATTCTTCTGCAACATCGCATGATGATTTTGCTTCGTACTTTCCTATTAATCTTTCAATTTTTGTTTTTAATCTTTCATTTTCCTCATAAACGTCCATAATCTCATTAATAACTGTTTTTTTACTCATTCATATTTACCTCTTTTCTGTAATTTTCTAGCAGTTCTATTACTGCTGGTTCGTTGATTGGAATGGTTACGTATCTTCGTGCTCCATTCTTTAAATGGAAGGCTCTTAAGATTTCCACTTTTTCTCCGTAGCATTGCTCGTATCCTAATTTATAAAGGTTGAGCTGGTATGCTAGGTATTCTTTATCCAAGGTGGCTGTGCATTTAATGTCTCCAAGCCCTGTCTTTCCGTTTTCTTGTAGCACCATGTCGAGTCTTCCTGCTACTATTAAATCTTCGTACTTTAGGATTATAGGAAGCTCGTTATCTAGTACTTTGAATTTAAACTGGTTTTTTAGGAACATGTAATCTCTGAACTCTTGCGTCTTGGTTGCTTCGAGCCCGTATTTTTCGTACATCTCGATTGTTTCATGCACGAATGTTCCTTTTTCAGCTGCACGATCTAGAACTTCCTTGCTGATTCCCTCGTATTTTTTAGGGAATTGTTTTTTAAGCAGTTGTGTTACCGATATGCACTTTTGGCCATTGCACCAGTATATGTGGGTGGCTTCGTCAAACTCTAGAACGTCGTTTTCTATCTCCCAGCGTTCCATTATTTTACCTTGATTCGGATACTGGATTTCACTGGTGATAGTTTAATGTACTTGTTGTAGAGTTCTTCGTCTTCAGCCTTTAATGCTTTGCTATCGAATGATTCACGGTATGTTTCTGATACGTAGGAAATTGTTAAATCTTCAGTGTCTAGTTTAATGATTCCTTGTGTTTCCATTTCAGCTAATATTGCAGCTTTTAGTTTATCCTCGGCTTCTTTTATAGCCTTGGCTTGTTTTTCGAATTCAGCAATTTGTTTGCTGATCATTGGGTTTAAGATTAGTTGATTTTCTTGTTTAATTATTAATTCACTCATATTTTTCCCTCTCTATTTTAGTGTTCCTTTTCTTGTCATGCTTTGGATGATTGTGTCTGCATTCTTTCTTGATATTTCTTCGATTGTTGTTAGTCCGTAAAGTTTCAAAGCATAGTCAATTACTTTTACATCTTGACGATATAAGATTGCTAGTTGTTCTTCGGTCGCTTTTTCGCCCGTATTTGTTTGAGTTTGTTGTATTGGAGTTGTTGTTGCTCCTGGGTTTGAACTTGTGGAATTAGGGCTATTTACGGCCTTATATTGTGTATTACGAAGTGTCTTACCTTTTAGTTCTTCACTCATGTTTTGGTCTGGATCATCTCCGGTCATGATTTTGTATGCTTTCATCAATGCGTATTTGTCAGCGTAGGTCATTGCTTTTCCTACTGACTTGTCTTGGCTGTCTACTCCGTCACCATATGAAGTGATTTCTATAAATTCTTCAGGTTTTTCAACATTCACAAATCGGTACGTTACGGCTATTCTTAAGAACAAGTTCTTTGTTCCTGCCTTAGTTTCAAGTTCGCCTGTTTCTACGATTTCTCGTTTTGCTGGGTATGAGTAAACCTTGAATTTTTCCTCTAGCGGTCTTACTGCAGCTAGAATGTCAGCTTCTCCTACTGCTTTGTATTTGTTTGCTCCGAATCCTACTTCTAGATTCTTTGCTACTCTAGTTAGTTCGCTAACAATTGCGAGCATTTTTTCATAAATATTTAGTTTTCTTTCTTCCATGTTTTACTCCTTTTCTTCACTATAAATAATTCTTGTTTTTTCATTGTTTTTTCTTTTTGATCCAATCAGCTAATAATACCCCACAAGTAATTTGTAATACTGCGATGATAAAGCTCACTGTTCATTTCTCCTTTCATTTATTTTAATTTTTTGATGTTACATGGATCAGTCAGGTCTTTGCCTTCGTTCTCCTTCAGAAACTGTTCCAGTGCTTCTTTCCGCACCTTGTATGATCCTAATTTGATAAATGGCAGCAGTCCTGCTTTCCTTAGTTTGTGGACATAGTCTACATTTGTCTTTAGGATTTCTGCAGTTTCCTTTACGGTGTATAACATTTTTGCACCGCCTTTCCATTTGAAATGGCATTAGTCTTTAAAAAAATTTACCCATCTGATTTTTAAAACCTTACCGATTTTCTTAGCTAGGTCAATCGATGGCTTGTTTGTTCCATTCTCTATCATTGAGATGGTTTGTCTTACTACCCCGACTTTGTCTGCTAGTTCTTGTTGCGTCATTTTTTTCTTCACCCTAGCTTCTTTTAAATCTACCACTGTGTATCACCCCTTTCTTGATTTTTATTTTAGAATTTGCCATTTTAGATGTCAATACCTTTTTTGTAATAATTGTCACCTTCTCTAATGTATGTCGTTTCAATGTAGCCATCATTGGTAGGTGTTCTCGTTTTGAATAATTCTTGCTTTGAATTTGTTATTGAGATGAAGAAGGCTTTCTTCCTGGCTTTCATATATTCTTGTTCAGTTATTTCCTTTCTCACTGTTTTGCCTCAACTTCCCTTAGAATTTTTTCTAATGTTTCATTTGTCTTATTCCACAACCTTCCGACTTTGTATTTGTCTGTAAGAACTATAATTCGTTTAATTAATTGACATTTTCTACCTGGTCTTCCTGACATATACTCCCCTCTCTTTCATTCTTTTTATCTGAAATTCGTTCCAATTTTTAATTAGTTTCATTAGTTCCTTGGCTGTCATTTACTCAACTCCTTTCTTAAATTATTTTTGCTTATTGGTAAATGTATAACAGTACCGTTTACCATTACTTCATCAGAATACTTGCTACGATAAGCAATAGTGTAGTTTCTTCCTAAATATTCGTGTAACTCTTTAATGTTGTTAATCATAAAAATACCTCTCTTTCTTAAATTATAGTCTTGCTAGTAAAGACCGCTTTGTTTTTTATTTATAAATATTGTTGTTTTTTAATGTGTATTTACTATTCGCTCACCAGCGATATTTTTTGTATTTTAACAGCTAACTAGCATACTGATAAAACCTGGTTAAGCGTTAACCTCTTTATCTACGGGAACTTTTATTACTTTGATTTTGATTTCACAATTGTTATCCATCGCTAATTTTTGAATTGTACGTAAACCACCATAACTAAACTCAAAATACATTTTTGAGCCTTTAAAAATAATTTGATAAGCATCTTTTGTTAATTGATTTGTTTTCATATATTTCCTCTTTCTGCTTGGTTTTTGCCATTTTCACTGACATTATACGCCATTTTAAATGTCAATGCAAGCAATTTGATAATAAATTACCATTTTCGTTGACTTTGCCATTAAAAATTGCTAAAATAATCTCGTTGAAAGGAGTTTTTAAATATATGTTTAATATAAGATTAAAAAGTTTGCGAGCTGAAGCTGGCAAAACTCAAAATGATATGGCTGAATTTTTACATGTTCAAAGGTCAACCTATGGGGAGTATGAGCGAGGTAAAATTATGCCACCCTATGATAAAATTAAAAAACTTGCTGATTATTTTGGCGTATCGATTGATTATCTAATGGGGACAACTAATTTTAAAACTTTAAAAGAAAAATATAACGTTACCAGCGATATCGTTGATGTTTCTGCAACTTTGACTCGCCTAATAGATGACTTAAAAGATGAAACTGCTATCGTTCAAATTGATGGTGTTGACTTGGATGATGAATCAAAAAGTTTACTTTTGTCTAGCATTGAATCATCTTTAAAGCTTAGCAAAATTCTTAAAAAGAAAGGGTAATTGTTTTGAAAAACTTTGCATCTAGAATTATCAATCAACATAATTCAAACGATCCATTTGTTATTTCTCATAATCTTGGTATAAAAATAATTGAAGAACCATTAGGAAAACTTAAAGGATATTACGATGGTTTTATTCATGTAAATTCTGACCTTCCAAAATGGCAGAAACACCACACAGTTGCTTATCACTTGTTTTCAGCTTTGACTGAAAGTGAACCAGATTTTCTTGTATATAAAAATTCGCTTAATGAGCAGGATCTGGCTAAGGCTCAGAACATGTTTGCTGTTGCTCTCTTACCTTACATTTCATCCTTTGATGAATTTCGGGAAAAAGCACAGGATTATGATGTTTCTAATGATGAGCTCAAAACCTTGTACGCTCGCTATCTATATATTCAAGGATTGCTAGGTGATTCAAATGGCGAAGGTTAATGTCAGGAATAGAAATAAAAATAACCTCGATAAAAAGCCCAACTGGGAATATCGGTTCGAGGCCGCTAAGATTGACGGTAAAAGAAAGCACATTACGAAGGCAGGATTCCGTACTAAAAAAGAAGCACTTGAAGCTGGTGCTGTTGCTCTTGCTGAGTATAACTCGGGTGTTTCTTCAATAAAGCCTTCCGACATCAGCTTGAGTGATTTTCTTGACAAATGGATGGAGCAGTATGTAAAGGTTAATCTTCGCCATAAAACTCAGGCATCGTATCAAGGAATCATTAATAATCATTTAAAGCCCAATTTGGGGTATTTTAAGGTCTCTGCCCTTAGCCCTAGTAATTTACAAGACTTTGCTAACAATCTCAAAAAACAGGGTTATTCACGTCGTCACGTGGTAAATATTTTATCACTACTAACTACTGCTTTAAATTATGCAATTGAACCGCTTCAACTTATAAAGTTTAATCCTATGACTCTGGTGAAAATTCCTAAAATCGAACGAGCTCCTAAACAAAGAATCGTTTTAAACTTTGAAGACTGGCATCGAATAATTAGCCGTTTCCCTTTTAGTAATAAATATCACCTGCCGTTGATTATTGGGTTCCACACTGGTCTTCGAATCAGTGAGGTCTTTGCTCTTACCTGGGATGATATCGATTTTGAAAATAAGGTGCTCTTTGTTAAGAAGCAAATCGTAAAAGTAAAAAAAAGCGACCAAAAGGCTCTTTGGTGTTTTGGTGATACTAAAACCAAGGCATCTGTTCGTTCTATAAAAATTGGCGACTCTCTTTTAAAAATTCTTAAAGCTGAAAAGGCTCGGCAAAATGAGAACCGCTTGCGTTATGGTGAATATTACACGTTTTATTCACTCTCACAAGTGGACGAGAAAACCTTCTCCTTGCAAAAAAATAAAAAAGGTACCATTCGGCTGCTTTGTGTTGATGATGATGGTTGCTTTGTCACTACTGATTCTTTCAAGTATTGCTCAAGGGTTATTCATCATGAATTAAAGATAGAATTTGATTTTCATAGTTTGCGTCACACTCATGCTACTATTCTCGTAGAAAATGGTGCAGACATCAAAAACGTCCAGGCTCGTCTTGGCCATGAAAAAATCGAGACAACGCTGCAAACTTACGTCCACGATACTGACGAAATGGCCGAGCGTTCGGTGGACATATTCGAGCGTGCAATTGGTGGACAAAAATAAGACGGTGGACATATGGTGGACATATTCGTGTCCACACCCTACTGTGAGCGTGTGAACGTTGATATTGCTGGGTTTCTGCCTTTCACCTTTCAGGATAAGTTCTTCCTCCGGTTTCTCCTCTCCCTTTGCCTTCTGTACTCTTCGAGAGTACGTGGAAGGAGCCCTGAGTCCTTGTGGCTTGGGGTTTTTCTTTTGGTTACTGAATCATTTATTATCACTATGTTTTATTTGCGTCCACATGGTTTTCTGCGTATAGCGTGGACGTGAGGTGGACACGTTTTTTGTCCACTAAAAAAAGGCACTACATGAGCGCCTCTCTTATGCTGCATTTTTTATTTTGAATCCTGTTTCTAATCCAACAAGCATTACATTTGTCACTAATTCTTCTAAGTCTTCATAATCAACAACACTTTTGTACTTGTCATAAAAGGATTTCTGTAATTTAGCTGCTTCATTTTCCATTTCTTTAACCTCTGGACTGTTTTCTAATAATTCTTCAGTTAATTCTCTTTTTTCCATAAATAATTCCTTTCTTTTATTTTTCCTTATCTATAAATGCTTCCCCCTCATTTTCTTCTTCATTTTTTTTATTAGAAGAAGCCTCAATTAAAGAAGGCAATATTGCATTTTCAATTAAATAATCGATAAAATTATATTCCATTTTATGCGTTAAGTTCAATAAATTGAACTTCCTTGTTAAAAAAATATTCATCTATCTGATCACTAGGTAACTTAAGTATTTTAATCGCTCTATCAATTTCAGGTTGAGTAAATGAACGCTTATTATTTAGTTTCAAAGATACCGTTCGTTCTGAAATATGCATCAAAGATGCAAATTTTTTTTGTGTGGTGCACACCTCAATAATTTTTCCTTTTAATTTTGAATAATCGTACTTCATTGTTCCTCCTATAAGTTCAATTTATTGAACCACCAATATTATACTACTTTGACAATTTGCTGTCAAAAGATTTGTTCAATAAGTTGAACGTTTATTATTTTTTAGTTCTTTTTTATTGAACTTTTTTTAAAAAAATAGTATAATAACATGTAAAAATTTTGGAAAGGAGTCAATTATGAAAAAAAATACATCAGAACGTTTAAAGGAAATAATGAGATTACAAGGCATAAGACAAGTCGATATAATCAATATGTGTAAAAATAATCCTTATGGACTAAAATTGAATAAAAGCGATTTAAGTCAATATGTATCTGGTAAATTTCTTCCAAAACAAGATAAACTTACTTTACTTTCTTATGCTCTAAACGTATCGGAAGCATGGCTGATGGGCTATGATGTGCCTATGAAAAAACAGGCGATAGAAAAAAGTAACACTGATATCGAAGACGATAATAAAAATTGCACTATCAATCAAATTCAAGAAAAACTAAAATCATTAAATATAAATGAATTAGCTGTTATTAGTGAAATCGTATCATTAATAAATGGTGTTGATGAAAAAACACTAGAGCAAATTACTTCATATATAAATTTTTTAAAATCTCAAGGAGGTAAATAATGAATGTAGTAGGTTATTGCAGATTTTCTTCGGAAGGTCAACGAGATGGTTATTCCATCGAAGCTCAACAAAGGGCGATTAGGGAATTTTGTGAAAGAGAAAATTATAATTTAATTAAATTTTACATAGATGAAGCTCGTTCTGGAACTAACGATAACAGAGAAAGCTTCCAACAAATGATATTCGACGCTTCAAGTAAACAATTTAAAGCTGTAATAGTACATAAATTTGATAGATTCGCAAGAAATAAATACGATTCAGTCTTTTACAAAAAGAAACTTAGGGACTTAAATATTAAATTAATTTCTATCTTAGAGCCATTGGATGACAGCCCCGAAAGTGTTATTTTGGAATCACTATACGAGGGTATGAGTGATTATTATTCAAAGAATCTTGGACGGGAAGTTCTAAAAGGAAAAAAGGAAGCAGCCCTCAAGTGTCAACACAATGGTGGCATTCCACCATTTGGTTTTACTGTTGACAAAAATATGCATTATATTATTGTTCCTGAAGAAGCAGAAATTATTAGAAAAGTATTTAGCATGGCTGAATTGGGGTATAGTCATGCTGCAATAGCAAGATCCATTAATAATTTAGGTTATAAAAATCGAAACGGAAATAGATTTGGTCCTGAATATATCACTAGAATTTTAACCAATGAGTTATATAAAGGAACATTTGTTTACGGGAAAAAAAGTAGGCGGGAAAGTGCAGAAATAATAAAAGTCGATAATGCTATTGAAGCAATTGTTTCATCAATTCAATGGGATAAAGTAAATCAATTATATGCAAACTCTAATGCAATTGCTAAAGAAAAGCGAGCAAGGTCTAGAAATTCAGGAATTGATTATTTATTAACTGGTTATGCATATTGTGGCCATTGTGAAGCTCCACTAACAGGCTTTTGTTCTCACAAAAATTACAAAACGGTCAATGGTGTTGAAAAGACTTATAGTGCATTTTTCTACCGGTGTGCACGTAAAGCTAAGCGTGATTCAGTTTTAACAGGCATTAAACCTGGGTGTAAATTTCATAATATTCGGAAAGATGAACTAGAAGCCTTTATATTTAAAGCAATTGAATCTATAATTTTTAATGATGCAAACCTTAAAATTATTACAGAAAAAATAAAAGAACGAATCGTTGAAAAACTTAACAAAAAAAATGATATCAATAAGTATAAAAATGAAATTGATAAAGTAAATAAACAAATGGATAAATTATTGGACTTATACCTTGACTCTGCTATAGAAAAAGATGATTATATAAAAAGAAAAAATGAGCTTATGAATCAGCTAAATTTTTATGAAGAGCAAATTAAAACTTTACCAAAAATTGATCTTAACTTATTGAATTTTGATTTCATAAAAAGTTCCATTTCTAATTTCTGCAATTCATGGAAAGCAGACACGGATGAGTATAAAAAAATGACACTATCTACATTCGTTGATAGCATCATAATTGATAATTCAAAAATTGTTATTTATTTTAAATTCCCAATAAATATTTCTGACAGTGATAAAAAATCAGAATTTTATTATGAGAATCATTTCTTGCGTAAGAAAACAACAGTCTCAACATGTGAAGTTTGAGGAAACATATCAACTGGTTGAATCGTCATAATCATATAATCATTAAGTAGGGTTTTAAGGTCTTCTACTTGGGTATAAGGATTACAAGAAACATAGACTATGCGTTTTGGAGCAAGTTTTAAGACGGCACTTAAGAATTCTTTTGTTGAGCCACTTCTAGGTGGGTCCATAATCAATACATCTAGTTGCTCTTTTTTTCTGGCCATATTGATGATAAACTGAGTTGCATCTTGGCAGAAGAAACTAATGTTTTTTATATTGTTGAGTTTGGCGTTATAAATTGCATTATCAACAGCATCTTTTACTAGTTCTACCCCTATTACTTTTTTGGCTTTGCTTGAGGCAATAATACCAATAGTTCCAACCCCACAATATGCATCAAGTAAAATATCATTTTCAGTTATTTTCGCAAGGTCAATTGCTTTTTGATATAGTACTTTGGTTTGTTCATAATTAATTTGATAAAAAGATTTAGAAGTAATCTTAAATTTATATCCTAGTAATTCATCGGTGATATAACCTTTACCAAAAAGAATTATTTCTTTTTCTCCCATAACCGCACTTGTTTTACGGTTATTGATATTTTGAATAATAGTTTTTATATTAGGATGTCTTGAGGTAATAGTTTTAACAAAGTTATTACGACCAGGAAAATTCTCAGTTCCTGTAACAAGCACCACTAAAGCTTCCTTTGTGGTATTTGAGGTTTTAATTAGGACATGACGCATAATTCCGGTTTTTTTGTCTTCGTCATATGCGCTAATCCGCATTTTAATCATCATTTCTTTGATAGTTGCCAAAATTTTATTACATTCTACATCTTGTAAGGCACAATCTTGATAGTCAATGACATTGTGAGTTTTTTCTTCATAAAAGCCACTTAACATTTTTCCATGGTCGTACTTAAATACTACTTGGCTTTTATTTCGGTAGTTATAAGGTTTAGTCATTCCTATTGTTGGTTTAACCACAACCTTATTGTTTAACTTTTGATCAAATAAAGTTTGAATGGCTTTCGTTTTAATGTTTAGTTGTTCTTCATATTTGATGTGTTGAAGCACGCAACCACCACATTTGTCGTAAACTTTACAAACTGGTTTTACTCTAAATGGTGATTTTTCGATTATTTGTATCTTTTGAACTTTTTCTTTTTCATATGATCCTACTGTTTCAACATTTAGTAGTTCACCAACGATTGCACCTGAAAGTGTTAATTTAGTTTTAGGTAGTTTTACTACTGCTTTTAGTGATTCATCATAATATGTTGGTTTAACACTCTTGTATAATGCCATAAACTTACCTATTTAGTCTCTTCTTGTCTTAATTCGCGCATGGCATCAATAGCTTGAACGTATTCCATTATTTGTTTTGGATTATTCAAAGGTCTAAATTGGAAAGTTCCTTCATCATCTGGTACGGTAAGTCGCACCGCAACATCAAATGGAATTTGGATAAGTTGTTCTAGATTAAACTTTTTAAGAACATGTTTATCTAAAATAGTTCCATCATAATAAAAACTATTATTAGTAAGCACTAACTTTCCAGTACCAACATCCTCTAAGGTCCATTCATCATTTATATTTCTCTTTAATAAGAACTCGCCTTCGATATGTAATCTATTTTCTTTAATTTCTTTTTTAAGTAATTCTTTTTGATATTTGTACCATTCTGCTTCATTTTCGAACATTACACAGTCATCACCAACGGGATGCATAAAGCCATATTCATCCATTCTTACAGTATTATGACATTTACTACATACTAGTCTATTATTTTCAGCATTTAGTGTATATTTGGATTTACATTTAGGACAGTAATAAAGGATATTATCTAGACCTTTAATTAAATCTTTACTCTTAATGACTTTAGGATTTGCTTTTTGTTCAGTCAAATCATGAAAATTAAGGCAATTAATAACTTTTTCGTATATTTCATCATCACTTAATGTCTTTAATTCATCTTTTGACATTACTTTTAGAAAATTAGTATGGATTGGATATTTTCTTTTTACTTGATACCACTTTGGATAGGCAAGGTAATTACCATGCATTTGAAGTGCATAAACATCAACTTTACAAAATTTAAGCAATTTAACTATTGCTTTATCAATATATGGCATTTCTCCGTTTACCGCAATTTGACCAGCTGGTGCAATCGTAATAATACCACCACTATCTATTATTTTTTTAATTGTTTTGATTGATGTAATATCTGATTTAAACTGTTCACGTGGTACTGCCGCAACAATATCTAGAATTTTACGTAGTTTTTTACTAAAATAAAAATGTTTAGTAATAACATAATGTGTTCTTGTATATTTAAATGAGGCCGTTGTTATGTAGTGATCAAAATTTGAATCATGATTATAAATTACAATGCAACCTTCTTTTTTATTACGTTTTTTAAATGCTTTACGATCATATTTGATATGATGTTTAAAAAACAAAAAAACACGGGAACAAAAAGTATAAAATATCCATGCAAAAATATTTGGTTTTCTTATTTTGGTTTTAGTTTGTTTAGCCATTTTATTACCTTCTTTTTCTTTATTTTCTTTCATATATTATAGCAAATTATCTTCATTTTGTCACTTAAACCGAATTTTTTAATCATTTTTGTTTAAGCATTGAAACAATTGATTTTTAGATAAATTAGGCATATTTTAGCACCTTTAACTCTTTCTAGAGAAGATGAATTTTAAGATATGCAATTATCTTAATTATTTTTTTTCAAACGCTCTGAGATAGGGTTTTTAGGGGGGGTAAACGGGCAAAAAGAAGGAAATATACTGCTTTTTCCTTCTTCTTCATTTGATTTAGCTAATAGAATATTTCCTACTAAATTGCATTACCAGCAAACTGAGTTTGGTAAAGTTTAAAGTAAACACCTTCATTTTTGATTAATTCATCATGATTTCCCATCTCAACGATTCTTCCATGATCAATTACTACAATCTTATCAGCATCTCTAATGGTTGATAGTCTATGGGCAATAATTAAGCTTGTTCTATTCTTCATTAATGCTACTAATCCGTCTTGAATATTTTTCTCCGTACGGGTGTCAACACTTGAGGTAGCTTCATCTAAAATTAAGATTTTAGGATTTGCAAGAACAGCTCTTGCGATTGAAAGAAGCTGACGCTGTCCCCCACTTAAGTTACTACCAGACTCCGTTAAAACAGTATCATACTCGTTAGATAATCTATCAATAAAGTAATTAGAATTACTTAATTTTGATGCCGCAACAACTTCTTCTTTTGTGGCATCAAGTCTACCATATTTGATATTATTTAAAATAGTATCTTTAAATAACACAGTATCCTGAAGCACAATAGCAATTAAACTTCTTAATTCATGTTTTTCAATATCATTAATGTTTACACCACCAATGGTGATTTCCCCACTTGTTACATCGTAAAATCTCATTAAAAGATTAACAATAGTGGTTTTACCTGAGCCTGTTGCTCCAACAAGAGCAATTTTTTCACCTGGTTTTACTGTTAAATTAAATTTTTTAAGGACCAATTCCCCTGGAACATAAGCAAAATCGACATCTTTAAATTCTATAATTTGTTTTTCATCTAAATCTTTTATTGTTTTTGTTCCTTCATTAATTTCAGGGGCTGTATCAAGAAGTTCAAATACTCTTTCTGCCGCCGCAATACTAGTTTGAATTTGTGTATAAAGATTTGCAATCGTATTAATAGGTCGTGAGAACTGTCTTGAAAGTGATGCAAATGTAATAATTACACCAACTTCAAGGTTATTGATACCCTTAGTCACAAATAATGCTCCAAACGCAACAATAAGAAGATAACTAAGATTATTAATAACATTCATCATAGGTCCCATGATACCACCAAAAAGTTCTGCTTTAAATCCGTATTTGCGTAAACCATTACTAATTTCATTAAATTCATCTTCTACATCTTGTTCTTTACAAAATGCTTTAACCGTTTTATGACCTACAACCATTTCTTCGACTTGAGCATTAATTTCACCAATTAATGAACGCTGAATTCTAAAAAATTTACGCATTTTCTTTGACAACATTTTTGAAGAAACAAGGGTAAGTCCAAGAGTTGCAAGTGAAATTAAAGTTAATAATGGGCTATAAACTAGCATTATGACTAACGCCCCGATAATTGTAATTACACCTGATATTAATGATGTTAAAGACTGCGATACAGTATTTGAAATATTATCAACATCATTAGTAATTTTACTCATTATGTCACCATGTTGATGCGTGTCAAAATAACTAATCGGCAAATAAATTAATTTATCAAATGTATCTTTACGCATTTTTCTTACCATGTTTTGTGAAAGGTGTGCAGATAGTAAATTACTTCCTAATTCAATGAAGGCAATACCAACATAGACACTAAATAATAAAACTAATTTTTTAGTTAATTTAGCCATATTACCTTGATTAATGGCATTAATGGCATCACCTTGTAAAATAGGTCCAAGTAAACTTATTAATGTTGAAATAATAACAACAATAAAAAGCATAATTAAATATACTTTATTAGTACCTAAATACTTAAAAATTCGTTTTATTGCTCCTTTAAAGTCTTTAGGTTTTTCTTTAAATTGTAACGCCCCCCTAGGCCCTCTACCAGGTCCATGTCCGCCTTTACTAAATATTTCCTTTTCACTTAGATTAGCGTACTTTCCAATTTTTACTTCTTCATCATCTTTTTTATGTTGATGCTTTTTATTAAATTTAGCACCTTCTAGTTGTTTATTTTCTTGTATATTAGAAACAATTTGAGGTTTTGATTCATTTAAGGTTATTGATTCATCTTTATTTGTTTCTTCCTTATCAAAACTTACCTTCGCCATAATTGTATCTTGGTATCTTAGAATTTTACGTCTGTTTAGATTTCCTTTTTGACAATTTGACTTTTTCTTGGTCACTTTTTTACAAGTTACTATGTAGCCTATTATGATTACGCCAAGTAATAATCCACAAAGTACAATCATTAGAATCCATATAATCATAATTTCACCACCTCATCTTGTTTTAATTGCGAGTTATAGATATCTTGATAGATTTTAGAAGTTTTTAATAATTGATCGTTAGTACCTATAGCCGATATTTTACCATCATCTAGAACCATGATTTTAGTAGCCCCTTTTGCACTTGCTACCCGCTGTGCAACTAAAAAAATAGTTGTATCTTTAAGATTTTCTCTTAAAGCCTTATATAAAAGAGCTTCCGTTTTTAAGTCTAAGGCACTAGTTGCATCATCAAAAATTAAAACTTTAGGTTTTTTAACAATTGCTCTTGCAATCGCGAGTCGTTGTTTTTGTCCTCCTGATAGTGATGATCCTTTTTCACCAATAATTGTATCATAACCATCTTTAAAACTTGTAATAAAATCATCAGCTTGGACTATTTTACATGCTTCAATTACTTCTTCTTTTGTGGCATTACCATTTCCCCATTTGATGTTTTCTTCAATTGTTCCTGTAAATAGTTCGGTTTTTTGAAAAACTACCCCAATATTCTCACGTAAATTGTGGAGAGTAAATTCTTTGATATTAATACCATCTAAATCTATTTCACCCTCACTAACATCGTAAAATCTTGGAATCAAATTAACCATTGTACTCTTACCAGATCCAGTAGCCCCTAAAATTGCAAGTGTTTCACCAGGTTTTACGGTTATATTAATATTTTTTAATGTAGGTTCACCACTCGTTTCTGGGTATCTAAAAGTAACATTATTAAATTTAACATATCCTTTTACATCTTCTAGTTCTTTAGTACCATTATCAATTACGGTTGCGGCTTCTAAAATTTCATTGATTCGCTTAATACTAGCACTAGCTCTAGTAATCGATTGAAACATCATTCCAAACATCATAAGTGACATTAAGATTTGACTAATATAAGTAATAGAAGACATTACATTACCAACTGTTAAGCCACTTCCTAAAATTACATTTTTACCGCCAACATAAATAACTATTACGACTGCCGCATAAACAACAATTGATACAACTGGAGTAATATATGCCATAATCTTTTGGACTTTTAAATTAGTCATACATAAACTTGTATTAGCATCATCAAAACGCATTTTTTCATATTCTTCGCGGTTATATGCTTTTACAACTCTTGCCCCACCAACATTTTCTTGAACTACACTATTAACATCATCTAATTTTAGTTGTACTTTTAAAAACATTGGGGAAACTTTCCATATAAATAGAATAATTATAGCAATAATAACCGGAAAAGCAATTAATAAAATATAACCAAAACTAGGGCTTATTAAAAGCAAAAAGATAATCCCTCCAATAAACTGAATAAGCGTACGAACAATCATTCTTACAGACATTGATACTAGATTTCTTACTAAATCAATATCATTAGTGATTCTAGTTACAAGGGAACCGGTTGAAAATTGATCCGTTTGTTGAAAAGATAAATTCATTATTTTCTTAAAACAATCCCTTCTAAGGTCATCAGCGAAACCTTGAGATGCGGCAGAAGCAAAACCGGCTGAGGCAAATCCACAAATTCCCCCAACTACCGTAAATGCAAGCATTAGTAACCCTGAAGTTAAAATTACACTTGTTTTTCCTTCTCCAAGTCCTACGTCAACAATTTTTGACATTGTTGTTGGTAAGAATAAATCCATTAGTACTTCTCCAATCATCGTTACAGGAGCGAGGATTGCAAATAAAATATATGGTTTCAAATATTTAAATATCTTCATTATATTCACCAAACTCTTGACACATAACATCGATTAGTTTGTTCAAGACTCTTTCTAATTCTATTTTATCATTTTCATCAATTTTACTTAATATTTGATTTTCTGCTTCTTTCACAAGTAAACGCATTTTATCATCATAACTACGTCCTTTATCAGTGAAATAAACGCATACTTTTCTTGCATCATTTTCATCAATTACTCTTTTTACTAGTCCTTCTTGTTCCATTTTCTTAAGAGCCAAACTTATAGTTGGAGCCTTTAATCTTGTTTTTTTAACAATATCAAGTTGAGTCATCCCATCATGATGGGCTAAAAAGAAAACAATCGGGCGATAACAACTATTAATGTTATTTTCATCTGATACTTTGCGCATATGATTATGAAAAATCTTTTGTACATCCGCAATAAGCATCAAAATATTCTTTTTTTCTTGCATACATACCTCCATTAATATTAATTAGTTTTAAAACTAATTAATATTATACTTATTTTTATTTTTTTTGCAAGCAATTGACAAAAAAACTTTACAATAGTTTTACCTACTGTAAAGTAATTTTCAAAATAACATTTTATCAGATATAGAAGCCCCATTTAATTCAAACTTTTGTAATAAATCTTCAATTGTTAATTTTTCTTTTTCTTCACCTTTAACATCTAAAATAATATGACCATCACTAAGCATAATAAGCCTATTTCCATATTTAAGGGCATCACGCATATTATGGGTTATCATTAAAGTGGTTAAATGATTTTTGGTTACCACATCTTTAGTTAAGTCAAGCACCTTTTTCGCGGTTCTTGGGTCAAGGGCTGCAGTATGCTCATCAAGTAGTAATACCTTAGGTTCATTAAGAGTGGCCATAATTAAGGTTACGGCTTGACGCTGTCCTCCCGATAAAAGGCCTACTTTTTGAGTCATTCTGTCTTCTAGTCCTAAATTAAGTTCCTTTAAAGCTTTTACAAAACGCTCATTATTTTCTTTTTTGAATCCCCATTTAAGTGTACTTACTTTACCACGGCGGGAAGCAATTTCTAAATTTTCAAGAATCGACATATTAGGGGCCGTTCCTACATTAGGATCTTGAAAAACTCGTCCTAAATACGCAGCTCTTTTATTTTCACTCATTTTGGTAACATCCACGCTATCAATTAAAATACAACCACAATCAGGTAAAAAGACTCCTGATATAATATTCATTAAAGTACTTTTACCACTACCATTACCACCAATAATAGTCACAAAATCGCCATTATCAATTTTTAAGCAAATATTATCGAGGGCAATCTTTTGATTTTCAACACCTTCATCCTTGTTGAATATTTTTGTAACGTTTTTAATCTCTAACATTACTTGTTTCCTCCTTAGTTTTTCTCTTAAACTTAATTTTTCCTTTTAATAATGGTAATGCTAAAATAAAGGCTATCATAATTGCAATAATTAAATTTAAATAATGTTCAACTTTTAATTCAATTGCAAGTGCTTTTATGAAGAAAAAGATAATTGAACCTACAATAATTGAAATTAGTGACACTTTAAAACTACGTTTCCTACCAAAAATTATTTCGCCAAGAATGATCGCAGCAAGGCCAATAACAATTGCTCCTCTTCCACTTTCAGTTTGCGCAGTTCCATAGCTTTGTGCAAATAAGGCTCCACTTAAGGCAATTAGGCCATTACTAAGCATTAAACCTAAAATTATCATTGCATCTGTATTGATGCCTTGAGCTCTAGCCATTTTAGGATTATTACCAGTTGCCCTTAAGTTCATGCCTATTTCGGTACCAAATAACCAGTATACGCCAAAGGCAACTAAAGCTAAGAAAATCGCACTAACACCAATTGTCACAATTGTTATAGCATCTTTTTGGACAATTCCCATTTTTTCAAATAATCCACTTGTTTGTTTAAATACTAAAGTAAATATGTCATTATCAATTGGAAGTGATGCAGCCGCATTACTGCCATTACTTCGATTAGTTAGACTTAAACCTAAAATTACCAAATTAAGTGATGATAACGCGGTCATTGTAATAATTCCTGAAAGAATTGCGGGAATTTTTAATTTAGCATGAAGAACGCCTGTTAAAAGCCCTGCAAGGAGTCCCGCAAGAAACGACATATAAATGGCTTGAAAGGGATTCCAACCTTTAAAGATTAAAAGAGCTGAAATACATGCACCTAGGGGAAATGTACCTTCAATACTTAAATCTGCAAAATCTAATATTCTAAACGAAATATAAACACCTATTACTAGTATTCCCCAAATTATTCCTTGTTGTAATCCACTTTCAATGGTAAATCCTAGATCTATATCTAACACAAACATCTTCCTTTCTTTATCTTATTTCATTTGCTTTTGATTTTAATTCTTCACTAATTGTAATATTACTTTTAGTTGCTTCGGTAACGTTAATAATTAACTCAAAATCAGTTAATCTTCCAACCGCGAGTTCTTCAATTTGAACTTTCCCCGCAAGAACATCGGCCCCCATTTTACCCGTAAGTTTGCCAAGTTCTGTATAATCAATACCTAATGTGATGGTTCCACCTTTATCTAAGAAAGTAGATTCACCACAAATTGTAGGGATACCATTTAAATTAGCTTCATTGATAACTACCCCCGCATTTTCACTTACATTATTATCGGTAGGTAAATAAATAGCATCAACTCCGTCATTTATCAAACTTTTTGTTGCGGTTTGAAGTTCAGTTGCACTACTTACGCCTTGAGCAACAATTTCAAGACCTAATTCAGATGCTTTTTTACGGGCAAGTTCAAGTTGAACACGTGAATTATCTTCAGTAGTTGTATAAATAAAACCAATTTTCTTAGCACTACTATTTAGTTCTAAGGCAAGAGCAATTTGTTCAGCTACCGGATTCATATCACTAGTACCAGAAATAGTAACACCAGGTTTAGTATCACTTGCAATAATTCCTGATGCCACAGGGTCGGTAACCGCCGTGAATAAGACTGGAGTTTTAACCCCTTGTTTAGCCATTTCTTTAGCTAATGCTTGAGCAACTGGTGTTGCAATCGCAAAAATAATATCACAGCTTCTAATTGCACTTTTAACATTTTGAGACATAGTATCTGCACTTTGTAAACAGTTAAAGTCAATAATTTCAATATTTTCTTTATCTACATATCCTGCTTCTTTTAATCCCTCAATAATGCCAGATCTTGCGGCATCAAGTGGCGTCGCCGTTGTGTATTTAATAATTCCAACTTTAATCTTGTCACTTTTACCTTTACAACTTACACAAAGTGTAACTGCTAAAACTAAACACATAAAACATAAACATTTAACTAATTTTTTAAACATAACTTCTCCTTTTTAAAGTGTTCCCACTATAATATCAAAAAAATGCTATTACAAGGTAATAACACTAAATAACAATATTTTTAGTAGTTATTACCAAACATATGATGTTGTAATAACCACACTATTTTCGCTCGCCAAAAGGCCAAGGGGCTATACAAACATCCTTGGAAAATAGTAATAATAATAAAGGTTAGATAAACAAACCGTATTTTTAGTCATAGTATCATAGTTCTCCTTTCATTATTATACTTCTATTATACTTATTATTTTTTAAAATGCAACAAATAAATCATAGAAAACGCTTACAATAAACTTTCTTTATATTTTTTCATTTTTACAATTATAAACTAATTATACTTATTACTTGCGGAAAATCCAAAAATAATGTATAATATTAAAGGTGTAATGCCAGTGTGGTGAAATGGTAGACGCGCTGGACTCAAAATCCAGTACCCGATAACGGTGTGTCGGTTCGAGTCCGACCACTGGCACCATCATTAAAAATCAACATTTTGTGTCATGCAAAATGTTTTTTTATATCTAGTAGCATATTTCATAATAATATATTTAAATAACTATTATAATAAGAACAAAAGCACATATAATAATATTATTATATAAATTAACTAAATTAGTTGAAATATCACCCACATTGTGATATAATACTAATTGAAAAGGTGGGTGATAAAATGCTTAGCATAAACGAAATTATTAATGAATGTTTATCCTATGAAAGTGAAAGAGAATGGTTTGAAATAAAAGAAAATTGGTTTGAAAAAGATCAACTAGGTGAATATATTTCTTCATTATCTAATAGCGCTGCTATTTTAGGAAAACCATTTGCTTATATGATTTGGGGGGTAAATGATGCGACTCATAAAATTGTTGGAACCTCATTTGATTATAACATTGATATAAATAACGAGCCATTACAACATTATCTAGCTAGAAACTTAAATCCTAGTATTGGCTTTTACTTTCAAGAAACTGAAATCGACAATAAAAGAATAGTTTTACTTACTATTCCAGCAGCGAAAATTGTACCTACAGCTTATAAAGATATTCGATACATTCGAATTGGCTCAAGCAAAGAAAATATCAGAAAATACCCTGAAAGAGAAGCATATTTATTTTCAGCTTTAACTTTTGGAATTTCAACTATTAATACAAAAGAAAGTGAATACCAAGATTTAACTTTCAATCAATTGAAAACGTACTACGCCTCTAAGAATATCTTTTTAAATGATGCAACATTTCTAAAAAACCTTCACCTTTTAACTAAAGACAATAAATTCAACATAATGGCACAACTTCTTTCCGATAATTCACACGTTCCAATTAGGGTTGCAGTATTTGATGGAAAAACTAAAGCTTCAAAAATGTATTCGGTAAAAGAATTTGGATATAAGTGTTTGTTATTCTCATTAAATGAAGTTTTAACATATGGTGAAGTTCTAAATGTTCCTCAAGCAAATGAAACCAACCGTATTATGGAAAGAGAAGAAATTATGCTATTTGACTTTGATGCATTTAGAGAAGCAATAATTAATGCTTTTTTACATAACGAATGGATAAATTTAAATGAGCCAATGATTACAGTATATTCAAATAGAATTGAAATCTTATCTAGAGGAACTCTTGCTCCACTTCAAACCATTAATGGTTTTTATGAAGGTCATTCTATACCCGTAAATGATAAATTATCTGAATTATTTTTGCAATTACATATAAGTGAAAAAACTGGTCGAGGTGTTCCAATTATTATATCCAAATACTCAAAGAAATCTATTGAAATTAATGATAATTCTATAATTGTTACTATTCCTTTCACAAGAATTAATGAGTTAGATAAAAATGTGGGTGATAAAGTGGGTGATAAAGTGGGTGATAAAGTGGGTGATAAAACTTTAAATTCATCACAAATAAAAGTTTTAGCTGAAATAAAAAACAACCCCAACATTACTAAACCACAACTATCCACACTTTGTAATCTAGGAAAAACATCTATTGATAATAATATTTCAAAATTAAAACTTCTCGGTTATATTAAAAGAGAAGGTTCAAATAAAACAGGTTATTGGGAAATTTTGAAATAGCAACACTTTACTTAAAATAAAAAGGATATTTCAAGGTCTTCAACATTTCTTGTTTTTTTGTGTGATGAACTATTTTTTGTGTGAAAAAACCATACCTATGAAGATATGGTTTTTTGCTTTACATCATAAAGTTTTTCTTATATAATATTTTTGCTCAAAAATACCGGAAAGGAGCTTTATGACTAATTATGATTATATACCACAACTACTAAAAATTCAAGAAGATAACATTATTATTAATGATATTCGTATACTTGACAAATGCATTGAAATTTATGCTGAAATCTCCCCTAAACTTACTGAATATGGATGTCCCAATTGTGGTTCCACAAATAACCATATTCATGCTTATTATGTTAGAAAAATTAAACATTCCAATTTCTCTGGAAAGCCTGTAATCCTTTTTTTAAAACAACCACGTCTTATTTGTATGGAAAAAGAATGCCATAAAACTTTTAACATACCTTCCGTCATTATCAATTTTCATAAACGAATTTCAAATTCTTTACTTTTAATTCCACTTAATATAAGTAAATTGTTTGTCAAAGACAAATGCGTCACCAGCGGTGTCGCTATCTCATCATCTTTATAAGTAATATAAAATTGAATCATACGTTCAATATTTCTTTTAGTAATTCCTTTTATAGTTGGATAATTATTTTTCATGAAATCCGAGGCTTTTGTTGTTATTTTATCTCCATAATTACTATTTTCTTTTAATTCATATAGGAATTTACCAATTTCTAAATATAATAGACTCATTTACTTCGCTTTTTCAATCATTTCAATAATTTGATTAAAAATAATATCTAACATCTATATAATCTCGTTTAAGAATTTTTTTTATAAATAAAAAATAATATGATTGTATTTTTTTAATAGTTACCAAATTAATCTAATCAATATAAAAATAACTACATTACAAATTTACGATGGTAACAAAATTATTTGAATAACAATTACCATCATCACCAATCTTTACATTATAAAGCCTCAGATTCAATATAACATATTTGAGTTTTTTAGTCTATGGTTTAGATATTTTTATCTACTTCTTTTAGCTGTATAACAAAAAAATTAAAATGATATAGTTCTACCATTTTAATTTTTACATTTTAATACCCGTATTTCTTCCTCTTAGCTATTAGGAAAATTACACTAACAATTAAAGCAAGTCCTTCGGCGATAATAATGGAAGGCCAAATTCCTTTTTCTCCAAATAATATTGGAAGAATTATAATTGTTGATGTTTGAAAAATTACAGTTCTACTACAAGAAACAATAGCAGATATTAAGCCATCATTTAAAGCAGTAAAAAATGATGAAGTAAACATATTAAGTCCCATAAAAATAAATGAAATTGAGTATATTTTCATCGCATATTTTGTAAGCTCATATAATTCTTTGTTATTACTTGAAAAGACATAACTCATAGGACCAGATAATATCACTGATAATCCCGTCATGATAATTCCGAAGATTATGTTTATGCAAATGCTTTTTTTGAAAACATTACTTAATTCTTCTTTGTTCTTAGCACCATAATTATAACCTATAATTGGAGCTGTTCCTATTGAGTAACCAATAAATATCGCTGCAAAAATAAAACTTGCATACATTATTGTACCGTATGCCGCAACCCCATTTTCATGTGAAAACTTTAATAATTGCGCATTATAAATTATACTAACAACTGAAGCTGATATATTACTTAAAAGTTCACTTGAACCATTAGTAGTAGATTTAAATAATACATTAAAATTAAGTTTAGCAGGTACTAGTCGTAATAGGCTGGTATTTTTTTTATTTAAAAAATAAAAGATTGGAATTGTTGCTCCTACAATTTGTGAGATTATGGTCGCAACAGCAGCTCCTGCTACTCCCCATTTAAATACCGCTATAAATAGAGCGTCTAAAACTATGTTAGTGCAACCGGCAATAATTGTAACTACAAAACCAAGCATTGACTTTTCAGCCACCAAAAAGAAATTTTGAAACAAGTTTTGTAACATAAAAGCAATTTCAGCACTAATAATAATGGTGCCATATACCTTACAATAAGGTAACATTTCTGGTGTTGCCTTAAGGAATAGACAAATTTTTTCCATGAAAATTAATATTATAACACTAACTATCACACCTAAAATAACTGTAAATAAAACAACACACGAAAATATTTTATTGGCCTTATCACGGTCGCCTTCACCTAGCACTTTCGCAGTCAAAGCTGAACCTCCTGCTCCCATCATAAAACCAAGAGCTCCAACTGCCATCGCAACTGGCATAAATAAATTGACTGCTGAAAAGGCAGTGGTACCAACCACGTTAGACACGAAAACTCCATCAACAATACCATATATCGAAGTAAACACCATCATTAAGATTGGTGGTATTGTCGCAATAAATAATTTTTTAAATGTAAAATGATCTGATAAATGTACTCTCATCCTTACACACTCCTTCCAAAATAAAGGCCCGGCTAGAATCCTAACCGAGCTCACTCGACATCTTTTCCAACAGGAGATTATTACTAATCTCGGCACTACGGTGCACCTGTCCTCCGATGATTGTATATTACCTAACTATACTATTATACTGATATAAATCTATTTTTCAAGTAATTGGCTCTATTTCCAAGGTCTATTTTTATCTAGCCAACCTTTTTCTTTCCAATATTCTTTTTCACATGGATCGCTGTCCCAATCTTTTTTATGAAGAAAGCCAAAAAACTTGAATGAGATTTTCGTACTTAAACTTATTTTTACAGGTTTATTCTTTTTTAAGTTCTTAACAACTTTATTAATTTTTTTATCCAACACCTTTTTATCTTTTTCAGGTATAATATCCCATTTATTAGCATGAACTGCTTTACCTATTGTTTTGATGTAAGAAACACCCCAGCCTTTGACTGATGACTTAATAGTGTTAATTGCGGTTTTATTGGATGCACCAGCAGATGTTGAGACGATAACAACTTTCTTTTTAAACATCCATGCTTTAGGGCGATGCACCATCCACATATCAAAAGAGAAATCTAAGAATGATTTCATAGGGGCCGATGCATACATGCAGTAGTTTGGAGTAGTAAAAATAATTAAATCTGCTTGTTCCATTGCATCCCAAATTATTTTCTTTTTTTCATACATGTAACACTTTGTTTCATCTTTTAAACAACTATAGCATCCTAGACAAAAACCATTCAAATCTTTGGGAAGGAAAAACTCAGTTACCTCACCTTCTAATTGATTTGCTATTTCTTTACCAATATGGTAGCTACTACCATGATGGTTTTGACCATTTATTGTTACTATTTTCATTTGGCACCTCTTAATTTTTCGACTAATTTTTGCATTTCTTCTTCAATTAACAAATATACAAGACTAACTAAATAGCCATCACCAATAGCGTGATTTAATCTTACGGTTACTGGCATCATTAATTGATCGTTTTCCCATCTGTATTTACCCCAGTTAATAATAGGTTGAAAATACAAGTAGCCATCAGGTAATTCGACATTAAATGAGTCATAGCTTACCCAAGGCATAAATGATGCATCAAACCAGTTAGGATGACTTGCTTCATCTAATAAGTACTCTCTAGTTTTTTAGCTTCATCAATATCTTTTTGAGCATTTTCATAAAACATCTTATAGTCTTTATAATACTTTGTATAAACTGGCGTACAGGTTTTAGTATCATCGTGAAATACATATTGAGTTGGGTTTATTTCATCAAAACAATAAATTTCATTTGTTTTCCAGTTGTACATCATTCGGTAATCTTCTTTTCTATTTAATGCCGTAGATAAAACATACAAAAAGTTTAAATAAAATTTTGTTTATGATTCTTTTGATGCTTTATAAAGTTCTGTCACATTAATTCTTGAAGTCATTGATATTGAGCATTTGGCATCTTTTGAGAAATGGTTAAATACTCCTTTACGGTAGTATTCTTCTAGGTTTATAATTTTATAGTTCATAATATGCTCCTTTAGTAATTCTTAACTATTATAGACCTTTCCATGCGAATTGTCAAACAAAATATTTCAATTTATGCACTTTTTAGTTACCTTTATTAAGAAAAAACATATTAGATTTTAAGTATTAAATGTTACTTATCTAATATGTTTCTTATTTAATTAATTAACAATCATATTTTTTGATAAAACCAATACCTATTGGATATGGACCCGTATGCACCCCAATTGTTGCTCCAATTTGTCCTGTCTCGATATCATCGCGATTTAAGGCTATAGTAACCTTATTTAAGAAGTTTTGAAGTTCTTCTAAGTCATAACCTGCCCCAACCAAAAAACGATAATCATCGATGTTTTCGCCGGTTTCGATAAAATGTTTTTTAGTTAAATCAAGTAATTTTATTATTGACTTTTTTCGTGATAGTGAAAGACCACAACTAAAGATTTCCCCTTCTTTTAAGACAATGATTGGTTTAATTCTTAATGTTGCACCTACAATGCCTAAAAGTTTCCCAATTCTACCGCCATGTCGCAAATAATCAAGACTACCTACAGTAAAAAAGATACGAGCCGTTGTTTTAATACGATTAGTTTCTTTAGTCATTTTTTCTAAATTTAAGCCATTGTCACGCATCCGACACACTTCTTTAACAAGTAAACCTTGTAAGCATGTATTTACCATTGCATCAATTACTTCAATTTTCGCATCTTTGTATTTTTCAAGACATAACTGTTTAGCAGAAAGAGCAGAATTATAGGAACCACTAAATTTAGTGGTTATGCAAATGCAGATAATATCCATTCCCTCATCTAAATACTTTTCAAAAGCCTTAACATAATCATCAATAGTTGGAAGTGATGTTTTAGGATAAACATTAGGATGATCGACCATTTTTTGGTAAAAATCTCTAACATCAAGTTCCACACCTTCTTTTTGATATATTCCTTCATCAAAAGATACATAAAATGGAACTATTTCCACATCTAATTTTTCAACTTCTTCCCTACTTAAATCACATGAGCCATCACTAACAACCTTAATTTTGTTCATCATCATTAATTACATCCTCCATATTTCCAAATAATTCTGCCAAATAGTTGATGCTATGCATTGCATTATCAATTCTTTCATCATCTATTTCAAAAAACAAATCATCAAATATTTTATCAAACATTTTGCGTTTATATTCTAAATATTCTTTACCTTCATTAGTAATAAAAACTTTTACTTTTCGGCGGTCTTTCTCTTCATTTTTAATTTCTACATATCCTTTATTTTTTAAAGTATTAATAACACTTGTTATACGAGCTCTTGAAACATCTAGAAAAGTACTTAGTTTTGATGGATATTCACCATCAGTATGATATAAATAAAGTAAAACTGCACACTCACCGACTAGAAACTCATCGATTTTCGTATTTGAAATAATGTGATATAACTCTATTATCTTTTCTTTTAACATTGCTTTTTTACTATTCATATGCCCTCACTTTTGTTAATACCGTTAACTATTAACACTATTAATTATATTAGTTTTAGGTATAAATGTCAATAATATTGCATTAAAGTTTTAATAATGGTATAATAAAGATTGGAGGATACAATTATGTCTATTTTAGAAAACTTTTTAACATACGTTAAGATTGATACTCAATCTGATGAAAATGTAAGTGTTAATCCCACTAGCAAAAAACAATTTAATTTAGGTAATTTGCTTGTCGAAAAACTACATGAACAAGGAGTTGCAAATGCCTTTATTGATGATACTTGCTATGTTTATGGGTTCATTCCTAGTAACACTGATTCAACTAAAACAATTGGTTTAATCGCTCATATGGATACCGCAACCGAACTAACCGGTAAAGACGTTAAACCTCAAGTAATTTTAGATTATGATGGCAAAGATATTATTTTAAACAAAGAATTAAATATTATTCTTTCACCAACTGAATTTCCTTTTTTAAGTAAAAAACTTCATCATACCCTTGTAACTACAGATGGAACAACTTTACTTGGGGCTGATGATAAAGCTGGTATTGCAATCATAATGGAAGTTGTTAAAATCTTAACTACTACTTCTTTTCCTCATCCTAATGTCATAATTACATTTACTCCTGATGAAGAAGTAGGAATGGGCACTAATAGTTTTAATTTTGATTATTATCAAAAACATAATTGTCAAATGGCTTACACCCTAGATGGTGGAGATATCAACACTTTAAGTTTTGAAAACTTTAATGCCGCAAGCGCAACTATCATCATTAAAGGTAAAGCCATTCACCCTGGTAGTGCTAAAGGTAAAATGGTCAATAGCATTCATCTTGCAATGGAGTTTCATGAAATGTTACCAGCCTATATGGTACCTACCACAACTGAAAACTATGAAGGCTTTAATCATTTAAATAATATTGAAGGTTCTACTGAAGAAACTAAGTTACATTATATTATTAGAAATCATGACATGGATAAATTTAGAGAACAAATTGCTTTATTTAAATCAATTGCAGAATTTATGAATAAAAAATATGGTCAAAATACCGTAACTTGCAATATCAAGGATAGTTACTATAATATGAAAGAAGTTGTCTTAAAACATCCAGAAGTAATTGAATATGCCATCAAAGGATTAAAACGCAATAACATTGAACCTTTAATTGAACCAATTAGAGGGGGAACTGATGGTGCTAGACTAAGCTTTAAAGGAATTCTTACTCCTAACCTTGGTACAGGTGGTGAAAACTATCATGGTAAATATGAATATGTTAGTGTTAATGATATGGAAAAAATGGTTAAAGTTGTTTTGGAAATCTTAAAGATTATAACTGAAGAAAAAAGAGTTGTTGACCTATAAATTAGGTTTCAACTCTTTTTTACATAATATCAAAAGTTTAAATACACTTATAATAAGTATAAACTATTTTTTATTATTCTATTATTTCATCTAAATACCATGTTACAAGTTTGGATGCGGATGCCCCATTAAAGTTAATTTGTAATTCATATTCCCCAGCTTGGGTTGGTAGATGCCCAAAGGTTATATAATTTAAAATACTTTCTGTAAGGGCTTTATCACGAATATAAAGATTAATTACTGATGTACTTGTTTCAGCTTGAAAATTAACTTCTGATAACTGACTAATAATGGTACCATTTAAATCATTAATATTTAAACTAGCATTATCAATAAAGGAGTAATCAAACTTAACAGTGTAATTTGCACTCTTAATGATAGTAAATTCCTTAATTTTTTCACCATCAATATAAAGTTTAATTTTTTCTTCTTCTCTAACAATATCAATATAACTTTTATATTTTTGATACAAGTTCATTGAACTAGAATCAATGACAATATTATTGCTAAAGGTAATATTTCTCACAATACCATTGAATAAGTCTTCATCACTAAAGTTTGTCACAAATTCAGGAAGAGTATTATCATTTTTAACAAAATTAATTGTTGCCTCATTAGCACTTAAACCAAAATAAATATTATGCCAAAATCGTTGTTCTGCTCCATGCGCTCTAAATGTAATCGTACCTTGTGAAACATTTCTAATTACTTCAATATTTTTTTGAGCCCATTTGTAGGCATCATCATTAAATAAAGTGCCAGAATAATATTTGCCATAAAAACTAACTTCCTTAATTAATTTTAAAATATCATCATCCGTTTCTGTTGTGATAAGTAAAATACTTTCACCAAGGGTAATCTGTAAACTTTTTAACGGTAGAAATTCATCTTTATCAATAATATTTACAGTATTTTCAAAGGTAAATACTTCATCATTAATGGTATCATGAACAGTAAGTTTAAAAGTAGTAGTACCTAATTTAACTTCTTCAATTGGTTCAAGGGTTATTTCAAAAGGAAGTTTATATGCTTTAATTACTTTTAAAGCTTCTTGATAAATTACATCATAAAAACTATATTCTTTAGCCTCACATACAATAGTTATGTTAGCTTGTTCTTTATAATCTTTGTTTTCCACATAATTATACATCATTGAAAAAGAAACACTTTTGATTTTTTTCATATCACTTAAAGGATGCACATAAATTTCTGCCTCAAAACTTTGACCATTAACATTAATTGTAACTTTTTGGGTTCCTTCTTTATTTTTATCAAGACCAGTAACATTTGTTTCATCAAATGATATGAACTGTGGGTTATCGTATTGCCAAACTAATTTTTTCGTTTCTTCTAGGGCTTCTACTTTAATTTTGTAATTATATTCAGCCATAACATTGCCAGAAACTACACTATTTTTACCAACATATATTTTATCATCTAGTTCTACATTATATTTAGTAATTACTGGATTTTCTAAATTAATTACATAGTATTCAATAGGTAAATAGTAAACACCATATTCATCTAAATCTATCGTTAAAATTCCTTGTTTTTTACCAATTGTTGAAGTGTCAGGATTTTCAATTTTTACTTTAGTGGAATCTATTTTTACAGAACATGCATAACCGGTAAGTTTATCAACAATTATTACTGGATAACCGGATAGTTCAAACCATTTGTTTGGATAAACATTATTGTTAAGGTCATAAACTAATAAATCAGTAAAAACCACAATACTATTAGGTGACATCACATATTCATGTTCTAGTCCTTCCACAAAATAAGCAATATCCAAAGTCATATTATCAATAGTAACTTCAAACAATTTAGCACCCACCCTAGTTGTATCAAAAATGGTAAGTAAATTAACTGATAATTCAACATTTTCTGTTTCATATTCATTATTTTCATTTAAAGTATACTTATAAAGTTTAATTTCATCTTTAAATAAATTAACAAATTCTTCTTTTGTGGTATTTTGTTTAACTATTATTTGACTATTTAAACTATATCCAAGTTTTTGAGCCGGTTTCATAATACTTTGAAGTTCATCCACATAGGAAACTAACTCTTCTGTCGTAGCTTTATTTAAATCAACATTTGCAAGTTTCGAAATTAAAGAAAAAACCTTCGTAGAGGAAATGTTATTACCATCTTTTTCACAAAAAATATTAAGTAAAGTATTTAATTGGAACTTTTCAGTTGGTGATAGTTCATTAATTTTAGATGTAAGAATTTTAGATACAACAACCAAACTTTGTCCCAATTCTTTTTTAGTTTCAAAGTCAAGAGTAATATTATCAAAATTAGTAATATGCATTATTGCATTTAACGTTTCTTCAATTTCTTCTTTATTTTGAAGCTTAATATTTTTTAAATAATTGATTATAATTTTAACCATAGGGTCAAGGTTTTTAATTATTTCAATTGTATTTAAATCTTCCAAATATTCCTTAACATCATTAAATTGTTTACCTAACATTGTAGTTAAAATTACTAAACAAGTATTTAAAGTATTGGGACCAATTTTTTGAAATAATCCATCAATGATTTCACCAACTTTATTTAGGTTAGTTATAAATTCTTCATTGATTTCAATGGTATTATTTTCCATATAATCGTTAAGTACTTCAATAACCCTAGAAACTATATCCATATCATTTTTAATAACTTTACTGATTTCTCTTAATTCTTGATATCCCACAATTCCAATATACATAACTTCATTACGACATAACAATAATTGATCTGTATCTTGAACTGTCTTTATCAAGGCTTCATACTTAGGATCTTCTTTTAAGGCATCAATAATAGCTTGATGTCTTAAATAGCCTTGTTTATAGTTTTTATACAAAGTAAATACAATTTGACCAATTTGTTCTTCAGAAATGATGGAATCAACATTATCAAAAACGCTTATGACTCTTGTTAACATATCAATAATTGCATCAATAAAGTTAGAATTATTAGAATCATAACCTTCAAAACATTGTAAAATATGATTAATCAAGCATTCAAGTTGTGTTTTTGTAAAGCCTGCTTCTTTAAAGGCTCTACTTAAAATAAAACAATAATGTTCTAAATCACTATCATCTAGTACTTCTTGTACTAATTCTTCTAAGTTTTCATTACCATACTTAATTTTTGCAATCATAACAGCTAAATCATGATAAATATCATCTACATTTAATTCACTAGGGATAATTTCTGAATAATCAGGAATCAGCAATTGGTATTTTTCATAAACGGTAATTTCAACACTGAAAGTTTGACCTTCATAGTTAATTGTTACTTGATATTTACCTTCTTTAGTAGTTGTAAATCCTGTTACCATATCTTCAGTAATTTCAATGTATTTTTCATTACCATTTATGGTCTTTTTAATTCTTCCACCTTTAAAGGTATCACCAACATTATAACGATTTTCAAATGAATATAATTCATATTCAGTACCTTCAATTTTTTCTAATCTATTAATGTTTAATTCCCATATCGTTTTCTTTAATAGTTTATTATCCTTATCTAAAATTACTTTAAAATAAAATTTATTATTTCCTTCTTCAAGTTTTAAAGGTACTTCAGCTTCTTTAGAACAATCTTTATCAGTATAAACTAGTGCTTTAGCATTAGTTATAACAATATTAGTTTGATTAAATTCACTAACTATATTATCTACATCAAAACTAACTTTTAGTTCTTTTTTATTAATAACCACATTTTTAGCATTTTTTACTTCTTTAATATCATATTTACTTGTTTCTTTACAGCCAGTAAAAACAAATGATAGCAAAATAGCAAGTAAGAAAATGCTTAATATTCTAATCTGTTTCATAATATTTCATACTCCTTTCATGAATAGTCATATATTACACCAATATTATATCAAATTTTAGTTTTTGTGTCTAGCCATTTTGTAACTACAAAATAATTAAATTGTCATATTATTATACATTTTAAGCAATTTGTCTAAAATTCAAAGCATTAATTCTTTAAAACAGTAATTATAGATAATCAATCTATTTGAATGTATGTAGCAAAGAATAAACCATAGATATTGCATCTATATTATTATTTTTATAATGATAAAGCACTACTTGCATGTATTTATCTATCGTTTTATCAATAATTTGCTTCATATAATACTCTCATTTTTAATTAAGTCTTCCCTTTATGTAAATTATAATTAAATATATTTTTTGGGGAGCTCAAGTGATCAATATTTATAATTAATAAAAAGCGTTAATAAAACTTCTCTATTAGCGCTTTTTTGTTATTTTAGTTTAATTGCTTTTTTAGTATTATTTCTTTACTCTTCATTAGACGAATAATATTACTTCTTTCATTATCTTCTAACTTCATAGTAATAAAATGAATATTTTCTTCTAAGTTAGGAATTAACACATATTCAATAGCGTTAACACGTCTTCTCGTTTTTTCAATTTCAACCGCAAGCATATCACAACTTTTTTCAATTTCTGCAAGTTTAACCATTTTACCAACTAAAGTAGAAAGTCTTAAAACAGATTCATCAAGTTCACAAGGTGTAAAGGCAAAACTATATGTTATGTCCGTAGTATCAGATGATTCGACTTTTAGACTTGGAACTTTAATGTTCATTATTGTTTTATCAGAAATATCAAGTTTTATGTTTTGAGAAGGGACAAGGAAAGCTTCCATTAATCCAGCAAAACTCATTTTAAGGCGAGCTGAGCCAAAAGTACTCGCGATAAGAGCAAGTTCTGATTCAACAGTTTCTCTTAATTCACGGTTTTGTTTAATTAAATTCATAAATTGTCTAACCATTTCATCTTGTTTATCTTTTAGTAATTTATGACCTCTGGTTGCGGTGGAAAGTTCTTTTTTAAGACGCATTAATTCCATTCTTGTTGGATTTATTGTCGTCTGTGCCATAGGCTATTCCTCATCTTTTGGTAAGTATTTATCAATGTATTCAAGACTAATACGTTTAAGTTCTGTTTTTGGCAAAATCTTTAATAGTTTCCAACCAAGGTCTAAAGTTTCTTCAATTGAACGGTTTGTCGAATTACCTTGGGAAACATATTCTTTTTCAAATTCATCAGCAAATTTTGCATATAGTTTATCAACATCTGATAAAGCCGCATCACCTAAAATAACAGATAATTCTTTTGCTTCTTTACCTCTTGCATAAGCTGAGAATAATTGGTTCATTGTTTGCGAATGATCTTCTCTAGTTTTACCATTACCAATGCCTTTATCTTTTAATCTACTAAGTGAAGGTAAAACATCAATTGGTGGAACTATGCCTTTACGATATAAGTCTCTAGATAAAATAATTTGACCTTCCGTAATATAACCTGTTAAGTCCGGAATTGGATGAGTTTTGTCATCTTCTGGCATTGTAAGAATGGGAATCTGCGTAATTGAACCTTTTTTACCATGAATTCTACCTGCTCTTTCATATAAAGAGGCAAGGTCAGTATACATATAACCTGGGTAACCACGTCTACCTGGTACTTCTTTACGTGCCGCAGATACTTCACGTAAGGCTTCGGCATAATTGGTAATATCAGTAATAATTACAAGAACGTGCATTCCAAGTTCATAGGCCAAATACTCAGCACAAGTTATGGCCATACGCGGAGTTGCAATTCTTTCAATAGCTGGGTCATTAGCAAGATTCATAAATAATACTGATCTTTCTATAGCACCTGATGCTTTAAAATCTTCAATAAAGAAATTAGCTTCTTCAAAGGTAATACCTACGGCCGCAAACACAACCGCAAAGTCATCATCAGTTCCTTTTACACGTGCTTGTCTTGCAATTTGAACAGCAAGTTTTGAGTGCGGTAAACCAGACCCAGAAAAAATTGGAAGTTTTTGACCACGAACAAGGGTATTTAATCCATCAATAGCACTAATACCCGTTTGAATAAACTCAGATGGGTAATCACGAGCTACAGGGTTTAGTGGTGTACCATTAATATCTAATGAGGCAGTGGGAATTAATTCATCACCACCATCAATAGGGCGACCCATACCGTCAAATACTCGGCCTACGATATCGGGTGAAACTTTTAGTTCAATACCATGACCTAAAAACATCGCTTTAGCTGTACTAATTTTTAAGCCTTGTGCACTACTATATAATTGAACTAAGGCTTTATCTTCATTAATTTCTAGAACTTTACCATAACGTATTTCACCATTTGCTTGTCTTATTTGAACAAGCTCATCGTATTTAACCCCTTCAACATGATCAACTAACATTAAAGGTCCAACAACTTCCCTAATTGTCTTATATTCTTTAGGCATTAGAATTGTTCTCCTTTCATTAATTCATCATATTCATTATCAATTTCATGATATAAGGCTTGTATTTTTTCATCAAATTCATTTTCAGGAATATATTTCATTCTACCAATTGATACAAGAGCATCCATCTTGATAATTTTAAAGTATGAAACATTGTGTTTTAAAGCATTAACTCCTTCTTCATACCATTTAAGAATAGCTTTTAACATACCAAATTGTTTCTTTAAAGAAGTGTAAGTATCTATTTCATGGAAAGCAATTTGATGTAAATAGTCTTCACGAATGCTTCTAGCCGCATCTAAAGTTAAACGGTCACCATATTCAAGGGAATCAACTCCAACAAGTCTTACGATTTCTTCTAGTTTTGATTCTTCTTGTAAAAGTCCCATTGCTTTACTTACTTGTTTACTCCAGTCTTGGTCTAAATGTTCATTAAAATATTTGTTAATATCATATAATGAATAACTCTTTAACCAGTCAATAGCAGGGAAATGACGGCGATATGCAAGGCTAGCACTTAAGCCCCAGAATACTTTAACAATACGTAAAGTTGCTTGAGATACTGGTTCTGATGTATCACCCCCTGGAGGAGATACTGCACCGATTGCGGTGATGGAACCTTCGGCATTATCACTACCTAAGCATTTAACTAAACCGGCTCTTTCATAGAACTCGGCAAGTCGACTAGAAAGGTAAGCTGGATATCCTTCTTCACCTGGCATTTCTTCTAAACGACCTGACATTTCACGTAATGCTTCAGCCCATCTAGATGTTGAATCTGCCATTATTGCAACATTATATCCCATATCACGGTAATATTCCGCAATTGTAATACCTGTATAAATTGAAGCTTCACGAGCCGCAACCGGCATATTTGAAGTATTTGCAATTAGAACTGTTCTTTTCATTAGGCTTTCACCCGTTTTTGGATCTTTTAATTCTGGAAACTCTTGTAATACATCAGTCATTTCATTGCCACGTTCACCACAACCAACATAAACAATAATATCAGCATTTGCCCATTTTGCAAGTTGATGTTGAACAACGGTTTTGCCGCTACCAAAAGGTCCTGGTATCGCCGCAATCCCACCAAGGGCAATCGGAAAGAATGTGTCAATTACTCTTTGTCCCGTAATAAGTGGAGCGGTTGGTGCCATTTTTTTCTTATAAGGACGCCCTTTTCGAACAGGCCATTTTTGAATCATATTTAATTCTTTAATTTCACCAGTTGTTGTTTTGATTTTCACAATTACATCAGTTATTCTAGCATCACCTTGATGAATCCAAGTGATACATCCGCTAATGCCAATTGGCACCATTATTTTATGTAAAACTACGCTAGTTTCTTGAACTATTCCTAGAGTATCACCACTATTTACTTGATCACCAACTTTTAAAATTGGTTTAAATTCCCATACTTTTTCACGGTTTAATTTAGGAACATCAACCCCAAGAGGAATACGATCACCATAAGCATCACTAATTACTTTTAAGGGACGCTCAATTCCGTCATAAATACCTTCAATTAACCCGGGGCCAAGTTCAACTGATAATGGTTCATTGGTAAAATAAACTGGTTCACCAGGACCAAGGCCAGCTGTTTCTTCATACACTTGAATAGAGGCTACATCACCTCTTAGTTCAATTATTTCCCCAATTAGTTTTTTATTACTAACTTTAACAACGTCATACATTTGAACATCTTTCATGCCTTTTGCAATAACAAGTGGGCCGGCAACTTTCGAGATGATACCAATTTGTTGGTTTTCTAATTCTGTCATATTTTACCCCTTTCTAAAATATATCAATGCCAATAGCTTTTTCAACATTTTTTCTTACTTTTTTCATGCCAATTCCGCTATTAACATTATCTAGGGGAAGTGGTAAGATAATAGGATAAGTCATTTGACTATACTTTTCTAAAGTTTCGGTAATGCTTTCATATACTTGTTCTGTAACAAATATAATCTTACAACCTGCTTTATAAAGCCTAAAGATTTCTTTATCAATATCTTCAACATTATTTGAAAAATATGTTTTAAAACCTACAGCGTTATAAATAGTTATTGATTCATCAGTGCCTATCGCAGCGATGGTCACATTTTCACTCATCCTCTTCACCTACTTTCTAGATTAAATTTTTTAATTCAATATTTTTATTAGAATATATTAGTCTAATATTTTGTGCTTCAGAAAGTTTCAACAAATAATAGTAAATCATTGGTCCAATTGTAAATGGGTCATCCTTATATTTAGCCATTTCACTAATAATAAAACGGTCAAATAAGATTTCAATATTTGCAATACTTTCAACATCTTTTAAGGTTTTTGCTAAGCATCCTTCATAATATGGTTCAAGTGCTTTTATTCTTTTCTCACTATCTAATCCATATATGCTTTGTAATTTATCTTTTGTTATATTTCCACCATCAATAATCATACCCTCATATTCAGGATAATCCCAGTTCAAGTTTTTTGATCTCATCATGGAAATAACATTAGTTACATCAATTTTGATGGTAAGGTATTTTCTTAAAATATGATTTTTTGTTTTCTTTAAAGCATAGTTATAAATCGTATTATCAATTATTGCACTTAATATTTTAGGATTACTTGCTTTTTCTATTTTTTCATCTAGCATTTTAATTAAGTCTTTCTTGTTTTTGGTAAGATTATTAAATTGATGATTGTTAACCGCGTCAATTAATTCTTCTTTTTTAATAGTGCCATTATCATTAATTAAATCTAAACGATTTAAATCATATTTTTTGATTTTGTATATTAATTTTAAATTTTGAGCATCATTTACTAAGTAGAAAAGATCCGTATCTTCTTTACTTGGGGTGATGCTATCAATTAGAGTTCTTACTCTTTGTTGTTCTGAGGTAATTACTTCTTCTAAAGTTGTGCCCTCACTTCCATAATTCATGGCAAGTAATACTTTCACAAATTCTGTCTTGTCATATTTGGCAAGTACAAGTAATTTATTTCGATCAAGAACTTTGGTTTCTAAAGCTTTTATTGTTCCACTAGCATAAGGATAATTCATATTATTCTCCTTTACTAAACAACTTTTTTGCAATTAAAGGTTCTAGTTTGGTTTTTAATTCTTCTAATAAAACTTCATATGAATTGTCAATATCATAGTATTTACTAGCAATAATAAAGCCACCTTTAATATTTGCTTTCGTCGTACTAAGAGTTAAATGATATTGATTATTTAATAATTTATCTAAGTTATTATTATGATTATTGGAAAATAATTGTTGATATTTAATATAATCTTTTTCATTTACCATTATTTCTTCATAACCTTCAAGTTTTACTCTTTTTAAACTAGTTGTTACAAACTTAACTAAGTCCTCATTATTCATTGTACAAAGTCGATTTAATACTTCATTAAAGGTATCACTGATGATGGCTTTTTGACTTGCTAAAGCATTTTGTTTTTTTGCTTGTTCAAGTTCAGCTTTTTTAGTTTTTATCGCATCATCACATTTTAACTTTGCATCACTAATTACTTGTTTAATTTTTTCATTTGTTTCATTCATAACTTGTTCAGTCATATTACTTGCTTTAAGGTTGCCTTCTTCTTTTATTCTTGATGCTTCATCTAAAGCATTGGCAATTATTTTATCATATACTGAACTATTACTCACGTTATTCACCTATTTTAATGAGAAAATTAGCATTATACTTACAATTAGGGAAAGGATCGCGTAAGTTTCAACAAGTACTGCCATTGTAATACCTTTACCTGATGCTTCAGGTTGTTTAGCTGTCATGATAATACCTGATGTTGCAACTTTGCCTTGGAAGATTGCGGAAATTAAACCATTAATAGCAATTGGCATAAATACAATAAAGTATGCCCAACCTTGAGTTGTGGATAAAGTAAAGGCAGTAGCAGTATCTCCGCCTAATAATCCAACTTGAATCATAAATAAGAAAGTTGTTAAGAATCCATATAAGCCTTGCGTACCAGGTAAAATTTGAAGTACTAATAATTTACCAAATAATTCAGGCTTTTCTGAAGTAACGCCAGCAGCGGCCTTACCACACATTTGTACACCAAGTACTGAGCCAATACCAGGCAAAATTGTTCCGAGTGCTGCTCCTATAAGAGCAATAATTGTTCCATTTGTCATTTTTTCTTCTCCTATTCTTCTTTTATTTCTTTTATATATTTAGTTTCAATTGATAACGGTCTAAAATCAACACCGCCACCTTCATAGAATTTACCATAAAACTCAATGTATTGAAGTCTACTATCATGTACATAAGCTGAAAGTAGTCCTAATACTAAGTTAAATACATGTCCTACGATAAAAATAATCGCAGCGAAAATCATACCGATGACACTTCCCCCAACCATTTGGGCAAGTGTATTCATTACAACCGCAACCGCTGCACTTGACATTGCAAGGGCCATAATTCTTGAATATGATAGTAAATCACCCATATAGGATGTTACATCATATAAGCCTAGGATTCCCCCAAGAGCTTTTCCCAAAATTGATTTTTTGGTATGCCCCGCAAAAAGAATAATTAATAAAACTCCTAAGCCTACCATTACTATGCCTACCATATTGTTTAGGAAATATGCTCCTATTCCTACAAGGATTAAAATCCAACTTACATTTTTAGCAAGCATATCAATGATATTTCCATTTTTAATGTTTTCAATCATTTTTACCACAAGTCCGGTAATTAAATGAAGAGCACCAATCGCCACAGATACTAGTAACATTTTTATTGGGTCTTCCATTGGATTAAACCAATACCAAATATTTATTCCTAAATCCGTTTGGGGATTAAAGCCAAAATAACTACCAAACATAATTCCCCAAAAGATGGTAGGAACTCCTGAATACATAATAATATTCATTAGTTTTAACGTATTTCCTTTTGGTTTCATTAATTTTTTAAGGATTAAACAAAATACAATCATCATTAGACCATATCCTGCATCACCCATCATCATTCCAAATAAAAACCAGTACCATACTGACATAACCGGATTAGGGTCTAATTCTTTACTATTAGGCTTGGAAAACATATCCGTGATAGTTTCAAATTGACTAACAAATTTTTTATTTTTAGTATATGTTGGTACAACTTCATCATCAGTTGGGTCACTAAACTCAATATCATAGTACTCAGTTTGTTCTTTTACTGCCTTTTCAACTTCTTCTAAAGTATCTATTCTAACCCAACCTTCAATTACAATGGTTTCAATAGTTTTTTCATACTTAACATTATCAACTTGTTCTTGTGTTAGGATTTGATCACTCAAAACTTTAAATTCTTCAATATTATTTGAAAGAACTTTTAATTTTTCCGTGATTTCCTCACTCTCTTTTTCTTTGTTTTCAATTTGTTTTTTTAACGTTTCAATGTAGGTTTTAACCATAACATCAAGTGGTGGTAATTTATAATCATTAAATTCATACCGACTTAAGGCATCTTTTAGTTCTTTTTCATCATCAATATAACAAACCACAATTACGCCACTTGTGTTTTTATATGATGGAAGAATAACAGTTTCAAAATTACTGATTTCATCATCTTGTTTTAATTTTTCAACATATCTAGTAGGAATAGTCCCAATATTAAAAATGGCATTTTTAGTATTTTTAATTTGACTTGGAACCATATCAAGTTCATTCCAAACCATCAATGATTCAATTTCATCAGTAATTTCTTTAATTTGTTGTTTTACTTCACTAAGATCATTTTGATAATTTTCTATTTTACTAACTTCATCAATAGTCTTTTGTGATATATTCACAAAATCTTTATAACTAACGATTTGATAGTCTCCAAATAAGCTTTTTTTCTTTTGGTATTTCCCCGCATACTTAATGGTTTCTTCAACTTTATCGTGTAGTGCTATGTTAAGATTTGTTGAAGTAGATGATTCGCCATCTTCTTTGTTGATTATCATAATAACACCATATTTTTGAAGTGACTTAATGACTTTCTCATAATCATCTTTTAAAATAACGATCTTAGCTTTTTTCATTTTTACAATCATGAGTCTATCACCTTCTTCATAATGAAATCAATGGTTTCATTAAGGTGGATTTTTGCAAGATTTTGATTTTCTGCGTTAATTTCTTCATTTTCTTTAACTGATGTAGCGACTAGTTCTTTAATGATATTATCATTTTCTTCATACATTTTTTGAACTTGTTTTTTTACATCATTCATCATTTCTTCTGATGTTAAAAGATTTTTTTTATTAACTTTATCAAGCATTTCACTAACTTCTTGTTTGGCTTCAAGTTTTATGGATTCAGCTTTTTGTTCAGTTTCATTAATCTTTTCTAGTATTGTCATTATCTCACCACCTTTTAGTTTTTGCTTACTTTAATATTATACTAAATTTTAATTAATTTTGCAAGTTAAAGCGATTAGTTATCCAACAAATATTTATAAATTGTCGACATAAGAAAAGAAGTTAACCATCATGATTAACCTCATTTTTTAGTTTTTTCTACTTTCCTATCAAATTTTAAGCATATCAAGTGATGCTAGTTTTACCTTTTTATTTTTAACAATTGTAGAAATTCCAAATGGTAGAAATACTAAACTTATAATTAGTAAGTAACCAAAATAAACAAACAACATTAAAAGTGGATAAATCGTTGCATTCTTTATAACTAAGCTTACCTTTATAAATGACTTTAAAAATGGTAAAGTTCCACATGCCACCTCAGGATCAAACATAAATAAATAATTTGCTTCAAAATCACTATTATCTAGTTTAATCGCAAGATTATTAAAAATAATTCCTAATATTAAAACCACCACAAAATAACCACTAAAACCAATTATCGCATCACAGTATGCTACCTTATCAATTTTAGGAAAAAGACCAAATAATAAAGCAAGGATTGGTACTACAACAACATTTGTATGTTCATAAATAAAATGAAGATTCCAAACTTCAAAAATATTACGACCATTAACATCAGGAACTAAAAGGGCAATTACTGCTCCTACCATATTAACCAAAAAGTTGAAATTAAATATAAAACGATTTTTCATAATTAAAGCTATAAGCATTAAATATGATGCTAAATTACATAGTTGTAATGGTAAACGTTTAATATTTATGGTTAGTGAAAACATTGAATTATATTGAAACATTACGGAAAGAGCTAAGACTATACATAAAAGATATTTGTCTTCTTCACTTTTATTTCTAAATAGTAACCATAATACTATAATTTTTCCAACTAAATAAAATATCCAAACAAAATGCAAAGGACTAAATCGCTCAAATAAGAAAGGTCCAAAACCTTCTGCTAAAAGTTGTGGTATATAAATTGGCATCATTTGGATTAATAGTAAAATAAGGACAATTCCAAATCTTAAGATTTCACGGTAATCATTAATTTTAAATACATGTTTATCAATCAAAAGAAGCTTTAAGCATATACTTACAACTAATATCCACTGGATACAAAAAATAATTCCTCTAAATGTTTCATTCATCATTAAAGTTTTTAATGCTTCTGGTATCCCCCTTGTTTGATATAATCCTCTTCCATTAGGGCTTAAAAAACACTCCATATACTCATTATAAAAGAAAATGGAAATAAATGTCCAAGGTAGTGTCCAGTAAATGGCAATATTTTTAAAAGTCCTACTTTTAAAAAAACTTACAATAGTTATTATAACGGGGTTAATTGCAAGCATAATTCTAAGTACGCAACACCACTTATTAGCTCCTACTAATTCAGAAGGGTCTGAAACACTTTTAATTAAACCATCAGGAAGAAAAATTGTAACAAAGGTAAGAACCACATAAGTAATGCCTAAAACTTTAACTATTTTATTAACAACATTATTTTTATCAATCCATAAAAAAGCAACAATTATCATCGCTACAATAATAAACGATAAACAAGTTGTAGTATTCATAAGATACCCCCTTCTTCAACTATTATAGCAAATACTAAACAGTTTAACAATGCTTAATCAATTAAATTGCATTTTTTACTGTTTAGAAAGCACAATTCAGGTTTTGCTTATGCTTTATAGAGAAAAAACACAAGTTAACTTATAAAAATTAACTCATGTTTTTTATATAGAATGAAATAAAAAATAATTATTAGTTCATACGATAAGCAAAGGCTAGTTTATCAGGATTTGAAGTACTAATGCTTCCACATTTTTGATAAATACGCATATCATAGAAATCTTCTTTATCCGTAATATAGCGTAAAAATTGAATGTTATCCCCCGTGGAATTTGCAACAGCACATACTACGCCATCACTACGACGAACAATTTGGGCTTCATATTTACTGAAGGATGCTTGGTGATTTGATACGTTTGCGGTGGCAAGCCATGCAAAGGCCGCTTGTAAAGTTACACCTTCCATCATATATGCGGAAAAGTGATATACAAGACTTCCATCATAACCACCGGAATTTTGAAAGCTCCATATTCGGTTATAATTTTCAACAGTTTTTCCAAGATTAATTCGTCCTGCTCCTAAATATTTGTTAAAACCATTTGCTTTAGTTTTGTCATAACCACTAATATAACTAGCATTAGCAGTAATCATAGCTAGTACCATCTCAGGCTTTGTTTTAAGAGCTGGATGAGCTTCCAATAAGGTAGCAATCATACCCGATGTAAAAGCACAAGCAAAACTGGTACCATAATATCCAATACCACAATTTTCAATGGTCAAACAGTAACCAGGAGCTCCAATGGTTGGTTTACTTGGTCCCTCTACTACTTGTGTTGAAGAAGATCCAAGTTGAGCTCCTGTAGTATCTGTTGCCCCAACCCCAATTACATTATAGCCAAGAGCAGGATTACAAACCTTACCGCTTTCAGCACCATCATTACCAACAGCTGCGACACAAATAACATCATATGTTTTAACCATATTATCAACATAAGCAGAATTTGAGTCATATATTCCAGTTGGTGTTATTTCACCAAATGACATATTAATAATATCAGCCCCATTATTAACCATCCATTCAACTTCCCCATAAAGATTATTTGTCTTAAGACCGGAACTTAAGAACGTTACATCAGGCGCCATGCCAATATTTCCCCCTATTAAACTAGCACAGATTGTCGCATGGTCAGTTACTTCTTCAGTGAAGCCTGGTTGATCATAATATGTGATGGAATGCCCTTGCATATTCGTATGAGAAGCATTAATTATACCAACTTCAAGTACGCCGACAGTTACACCATCCCCTGTGTATGAACGACTGTCATAAATTTCTCCAGCGTTTGCTTCCCCAATTGCTAACTGGAATTTTTCTTGTTGATTATTTACAGCGCTTTTGATAATAACATTTGACACCTCGCGGTGTGATGTTAATTTGGCTAATACTTCTTCTTGATTTTTTGCGTATTCAGTTTGGCTAAAAGTGTACTCTATAAATGGAAGTAAAGAACTAACAAAAACAGTATCATACCCCTTAACTGATAATGTTGATGCTATTCTTCGGTTTAATACACTGTGATAGGCCCTACCTGCTGCTCTTTTAGCATCTCGATACGCATTGACCTCTTCCATTGTGGCATCATCGGAAAGAGAATTATTATAAATAAATTTTTCATAATTAAACTGAGCTACCACTGATACCTTTTCTAAGGTAGAGCTCATCTCTAACCCCTCCTTTAGAGATTTGGGCTGGTATTCACTGTTTAATTCATATATTATTTTTTCATTTTTAATATGGTAATCATTTAAGGCAATTATACCTAAAGTTATAATAGTAATTAAAATTATGTTGTGTATTTTTCTCATAGTGTTAGTATTTAAGTGTCCCTAAACAAGTAATTCTACAAACTAGTTGGTACACAAACTTGATACTTAACACTAGTACTACCATAACTAGCTATAATTTCAAAACTATCATACGGTGCACTATTACTAGAATTTATAACAGTTAAAATACCAAAGGCATTATCATTTGTCACATTTATAATTCTTTCATTGCACTGTAAGGTTAACCCATTGATATTTTCACATGAGTCTACAACTTTATAAAAATAAATCTTATTTGATTTTTGATGATCAAGATAAACCGTTCCGTTATAAATCATCAATTTAGCATGCTCATTAAGCATTACTTCAAAAACACAATGTTCATATATTCGATCAGCATTTTCATGCATATATTTTAATTCACTATTAGATAACACATTGTATGTAATTTGAGAATCTATTTTATCGTTCCAAAGCTTTTTTTCATCATTTAGTTTTGATACATTTACTGCGAGTACTGAAATAACAATTATTAACATAGTCGTAACAAGAATAGCTGAACGAAATGCTCTTTGATAAAATAAGAATTTATTTTTTGGTTCTTTAATTTCACTTTGCTTTGTTTCTTCTTTTGATTTTTTACTATCTAGTTCATTCTCACAAGCAATTATTTGAGTCGAATTGATTTGATTTTCTGTTTGAAGAGCTGTACCTACATTAAGAGATTCTTCTAAATTAGCTGAATCACTATTACAAACCATTACTTCAGATTCTACTGTTATAGGTTTATTGAAGTAATCAGTTCTTGCGATAATATCTTCAGCTTTTAGTTCGCATCGATAATTTTTATCAAAATCTTCTTGTATAATTTGTTCTAGCGTCTTTTTCATCTTCGACTTCATATCCTTTTTCTCTTACATAATTTTTTGCGGCATCATATGCATTATAATAAAATCTTTTAGCCTTACTTGGCGATATTTCTAGTAACCTTGCAATTTCCATAAACGTCATGTTAAATGCTACTTTGAATAACAATATTTGATAGTCATATTCTCCGATTACACTTTCTACTTCTGATAGTAATACTATACGTTCGAAATTATTATCTACACATTTACAATAGACAATATTTGGATCAAGTACGCACTTTTTATCATGAATTCTCTTTAACTTCATGTAATCTAAAATATAATTTTTGGCTAGTGTCACAATCCACGTTGTGAAGCTACTAATGTTAGGATCATAACTTGCTAATGTTTCTATGACCTTTAGAAATATTTCTTGAACGCAGTCATCAGCATCAAATTTACTACCTGTCATTTTATAGGCAATATAAAATATCCTGCTACGGTAAATGTAAAATAATGTTTTAAATGCTTCTTCATCACGTTCTAGAATTCTCTTAACTAGTGTATAGTTCCCTGAAACTACGGACATTTAATTTTTTTCTCCTTTTTTCATTTTTGTAATAAATATTATCTAGTTTTTATCATCATACTTTACCAAAATAAAACTATAAAATTTGATAAAGCGATTTTAGTGTATGTAATGGATAATGCTCAATTACTCATTTTTATGGCATTTGAAAAGAAGAGTTTAATTGAATTGTTAATTTTAAGGAATTTAAATTCAACTTATGGAAAAATTTTTAAAGCTAAAAACTTTATACAAATAGCTAAGCATTAACAAGCTTACACAATCACTAATTTGAACTACAATAGTTTAATCAGACCCAATCATCTTACTTTCTGCTCCTTTCTAAAAATTGTAATTAACAAAAATAATGTAATTACTGTAGAAGGAGGCTATGTTCTTATAAGCAGTAGAAAAATTCCCCTTTTTTTCACTTTTAGAAAAACAAGCGTTTTTTCTTTCTCTATAATCACATACAAGTGAAAATTCATTTTTTAGTCCGGTTATAATGAAATTTTCTTAAATTTTCGACATGATTATAAAGAAAGCAATTTTTCTCCCTCTATAATCATATACGAATGAAACAACGAATTTGTCCGCTTTTTTTAAATTTTTTTTCATTTTTTTTAATTTTTCGACATGATTATAAAGAAAGCAATTTTTCTCCCTCTATAATCATATACGAATGAAACAACGAATTTGTCCGCTTTTTTTAAATTTTTTTTCATTTTTTTTAATTTTTCGACATGATTATAAAGAAAGCAATTTTTCTCCCTCTATAATCATATACGAATGAAACAACGAATTTGTCCGCTTTTTTTAAATTTTTTTTCATTTTTTTTAATTTTTCGACATGATTATAAAGAAAGCAATTTTTCTCCCTCTATAATCATATACGAATGAAACAACGGATTTGTCCGCTTTTTTTGAAATTTTTTTAACTTTTTTCAAAAAAGGGGCACTTTCAACTGTGTCCCCCGTTTATATTTGCATTAATTATCATTGTTACTATTTATTTTTAGACATTTCAATTCAATGTATAAATTATATCCTATAAATAATCCATAACTAACAAATAGTAGTATTTTATTTAATTTACTTTGATAATTTATTATTAAATTAAATACCATTATTATAATAATCATAACAAAAATTAAGTAAACTATTCTTTCAATAATTGAAGTTGAATAGTACAAACTTTTTTCTTTTATTACATCATTTATAACGTTGCTTTTCTTTACTAGGTATGATCTTCTTACGATTCGGTAATAAAGACAAAAAGATATGGCAAAACCTGCTAGGGCAAGACCAATTGAGGCAATTTGAATTCCTAAGTCGCCTCTTAAAACAATACCAACTAATATGATTAAAATACCTATTAATAATACATTACTGTAAATTATTTGATTTGTTAAGAATGATGGTATATAGTTTATTTTATCTTCTTCGGTAAAGTATTCAACTTTGCCGGTATGATTTTTTTTATGCATGATCACCATTATAATTCCTGTTATAAGTGATATTAAAGTTAGCGTTAAAAATATAAATACTATTATTGGACCTGTATCACTTGATAGGTTGTTTGATGTAATTGTAAATCCGGAGATTGCCCAAAGAAGGGTGAAAAAAACGTTTGTTAAAAAAAATGAAATTGCAATTTTTTTATTACTTTTGATATATTCTTGCTTTTTCTTGTTAAATAGTTCTTCCTTTACCATTTTTACCCCTAATAATATAATTTTTCAATATAATCAATTACTAAATCACGTAATAGTATATTTGTATCTTTTCTAGCAGTATTCTTAAATTCTGAATATCTTGTAGCTGCATAAACATAATCTATCACCGCGACACTATAATCTTTATTGTTTTGTAAATTTGTAACATTAAAATCAGTATTAAAATATAAGTAATCACTATTTTGATTGTATAATGATTTTAGAGCACTACCCTTCATTGTGGTTGTTATAATCATGTTATTGAAAGGAAATACTTCAAAAACATTAGCTACTGTAATTTCACCATTTGCGATGGTTGCTCTAACGCCTCCAGTATTCATGATTGCAACATCAACATTAAATTTTTCCTTCATTGAGGTAACAGCGTAAATTCCAAGGGTTTGACGAGATAAGTAGTGTTCAGTAAAACCAATTTGGCGTGTACTTTCATCAATTACGGATTGATATTTTGAGATAACTGAGTGCATTTCTTTATCTAAATCATAGTTTGAAGGATAATATCTTTCAAATTTATAACTTTCATAATCTAATGATTTATTAAGTAATAGTGTTAAAGAAGTTGCGGATTGATTTTTGTCTTGGTTTTCAACCACAACAATATTCACACTATCACTTCTTGTAAGAATATCATATTCATTTTGGTGAGTATGACCACATAAAATGCCATCAATACGCATATCACCAGTTAGTTTAGCAATTTCTTTGTTTAATTCTGTATCATAATCGTGGTTAGATACAATTACAGCGTCACAATCAAGTTCAGTTCTTAGTTCTTTTGCATATTGTTTAATTATCTCAAGTGGATAAACAAAATCATAGTCTTTAACGTTGTCATATAATATGCTTGATTCAAGGTCATAACCAATAATACCAATAATACCAAGTTTTAAACCATTAATTTCAACTATAGTATATGGATCTAACCACGAGACTCTTTCATTGGTTTTTTTATCATATATGTTAGCACCTAAAAATGGAAAATCGGCCTCACCATTACTATAATCGCCATCTTTATAAGCATGTATTTTATCTAAACCCCAGTCAAATTCATGATTCCCAATGACAAAGGCATCAAAATTCATTTGGTTTAGAGCATCAATAAATGGTAAACCATATAAAATACTTGAAACATATGAGCCTTGAAAAATATCACCATTTGCAATTTTAATATAATCACCATTTTCTTCAGTTAAATATTTAATTAAAGAACTTAATCTTTCAACCCCTGGGGTATCACCATCAACAAATGATCCATGAGTATCATTAATCATAAAAATATTTATTTCATTGATTGTAGCATTTTTAGTATAAACAATTATATTGCTATAAATACTATCATCATAATTTTCATTATTGGAATTTGCTTTAACTTGTAGTTTATAACTTCCATCTTCTAATTTGCTTAAATCAAAATAGGTATTTTGCGTTGTTGTGTAGTAATTTCCATTTACAATTATGTCGTAATCACCATGATATAGAAGTTTTGTCCATACTAGTTGGTTGTCTACTATTGAAATAACCGGAGCTTCAATTCTTTCTGAAAGTATTTTTACTTCATTTGTTAGACCAATGCACTGTAAAGTCCAAATATTTTCAGCTTCATAATAACGATAAATAACCCCTGTTAAAGTTACCTTTTTATTATTTAAAGTTAAAAAAATGTTTTCGGATGGATCAATAATATCATTATTAAAATTACTTGAATAATGATGAATACTAACTAAATGTTTTCCAGTATCATCATTTAAATAAAAAGTATAACGAGTACTACCACATTCAACTGTACCAGTGATTGTGACCGGATTACCATGAAAACTTGATGTAACACTAGTGTTTTCTAAATCTTTTGATGTAATTTCAACAGGTTCAATTACATTATCAATTGTACCATCATAGATTGATACTTTAATATTGGTGGATGATATTTGTCTTGTATATTCTGGATAATTATAACTACCTCGATAAATGTAGACTTTACCTTCAATTTTAACTTTTTGTCCTAATGTTAATTCTCTACAAATGTGGCGAATGTAAATATAACCAGTTTCATCCGCAACATGAGCATAACCATTTGCATCAAACCCCATAACTTTGCCCACAAAGGCAACATCTACTTCACTTTGCAAGGCATCAACTAATTCTTTGATTTCACTAATTTTCATTAGTTTTTGTAGTGAATTATAAACTACTTCATTACTAAAATCACTATCAATGTAACTTGGTTGACATGATGCAATCACTTTTATAGTATGTTCAATATCATCATCATAACCAACAAGTGTAAAATAAGATGTGGAAATTGTGGAAATTAAAGCTTCATCAACATATATTTTATATTCAGTAGCATTGTTAATAGTTTCCCAAATAATTGTATTTTTAGATATTGAAATAACAGGAGTATCTAATTTAGTGTCTACGTTTGCATGATAATTATACGTAATTATATTACTATAATCACTATTTGCATATGTTTTATGATCACCAATAGCCTTCATCTTTATTTTGTAGATTCCATCTTTAGTTATTTCTAATTTATACTGCGTTTCTGTATTTTTAAAGTTGATTTCAGTTGTACCATTAATATAAAGCGTGTAACTTTTGGCATCATTTACCACATTCCATGAAATTATATTATCATTTAATGTAATTTCTGGAGCCTCAAGTTTGGTTAAATTTTTGTTAAGCACCGCACAACTTGTAAGTAGTAAGGCAACAAATAATGCTAGTATAGTTACTATGTTTCGTTTTTTAAGCATATTAATCTCCTTTTATTTTCTATTATTATACCATCAATATGAAAAATTTTTAAGCAAAAAACACCAAGAAATTTAATTCTTAGTGTTATTTTCATGATTTGGTACTACCGCATAAAAGCATAGGTTTTCGCTACCAGTATTAATAAGGGTATGAGTACTTCCTTTAGGACAGTAATGACAAGAACCTGCTTCAAGCATTTCTTCAGTTCCATCACAAACGGCTTTACCAATTCCTGCGGTAATAAAAATTACTTCTGATGTATCTGAATGAGTATGAATGCCAATAGATGCTCCTGGAACAAGATATGCTTTCATTATTTTGTTATTTTCATCAACAAACATTTTGGCAGTTAGGTATTTTTCTCCACCTTTAAAGTTGTGAAGAATTGATGTTTCAAGGTTTTCAAATATAATTTTCATTGTTTATCACCTAAAATTGCTTAACAATTATTTCTTTTTGAGCATTTCTTAAATACTCTAATATTAGATCAGCATTAACTAATCCTCGATCAATTTTACAAAATTTTTTATTATCATTATCAATAATAATGTATTCAGTACTATATAATAAAACTTTAGAAATATCATCAAGTTTTATGTTTTTTTGTTTCTTGAATCTTACAAAATGAAGTTCATTATTTGTTATTTCATAATAAGTAAAATATAGGAAAAGAGTTCCTAAAAGTCCTAGAATAAACCATACTGCACCTACTATTAAAAAAATAACCATAATAACTGTTTCTTTCAAAAAGAGCGCCCCAATAAATACTATTAAGCCAACCGCCATAATGGCAATTGAAATAATTAGATTCATTTTATAAAATTTTGTTTTAATATTTTCATTCATGTTTTTACCTCTTTATCTTACTATTATTTTACCATATTTTTGACTTTTTCGCAATTCTTTTAGTAAAATATCGTAACATTTTTATCGTATTTGAACTATTTATATGTAGGAAATATTTATTTGACATTTAAGAAAAATTAAGTTTGATATAAGTCATGAATTCCACTTAAAAACGCCTACTTTAAAGGGTGTACTTCACTCTATATGGTAGGCGTAATTATTTAACTATTTTTCAGGAAATCTTTCTCTTGAAACATATGTTGTATGTAATAATTCATGTGCTTTATGAGAATTAGGTTCACCTAAATATTCTTTATAAAGTTGTTGTATTTGCTTGTTATTATGTGATTGACGAACAGTTTGTCTTTCATCTTCACTATATAACGCTGCAGCACGTTTTTCACAATATGTATCCAAAATATTGTTGTCTTCATTTGGTAAGAAACATGGTTTAACATATGGTTGACCACCACCATTTACACATCCACCAGGACAGCCCATAATTTCGATAAATGTATAAGGGCTCTTACCAGCACGAATGTCATCCATTAACACTTTAGCATTTCTCATACCTGATGCGATCGCAACTTTAAGTTCTGTACCATTAATGTCAATGGTTGCTTCTTTTAAGCCTTTCATGCCACGAACAGCTGTAAATTCAATTGGTTTATGTTCTTTATTTGTTAAAACATAATATGCGGTACGTAACGCTGCTTCCATTACTCCACCAGTAGTACCAAAGATAACACCAGCACCTGTGTATTCACCCATAATGTCTTGGTCATATTCTTCATCTGGAAGTTTGTTAAAATTAATACCACTACGTTTGATTAATTTAGCTAATTCTCTAGTTGTTAAAACTGCATCAACATCTTTAATTCCATTTTTTTGAAGTTGAGGACGTTCTTTTTCATATTTTTTAGCCGTACAAGGCATAATTGAAACAACGTAAATATCTTGTGGATCAAGTCCCATTTTTTCTGCAAAGTAGCTTTTAATAATAGCACCTTGCATTTCATGAGGTGATTTACAACTTGATAAATGGTCAAGTTGATCACCATAATAATATTCTGCATAGTTAACCCAACCAGGTGAACATGAAGTAATCATAGGTAAAACACCTTTTGAGTTAATTCTTGATAATAATTCAGTTGCTTCTTCCATAATTGTAAGGTCAGCTCCAAAATCAGTATCATAAACTTTATTAAAGCCTAATCTGCGAAGTGCAGCTATCATTTTGCCAGTAACAGCTGTACCAATTGGATAACCAAATTCTTCACCAAGAGTTGCACGAACCGCAGGAGCTGTTTGAACAACTAAATATTTACCAGCTCTTCTTGCTTCATCAACTTTATCAATTTCTGATTTTTCCATTAATGCCCCTGTAGGACAAACATTTACACATTGTCCACATAAAATACATGGGCTTTCAGCAAAACTTCTATTTGCGGCTGGAGAAACAATAGTTGCAAAACCACGTCTTTCAAATCCTAAAATACCAGTGCCATGAGCCGCAACACAACGGCTTACACAACGGCCACATAAAATACATTTAGAAGTATCACGAATGATTGATGGAGATAATTCATCAATTGTAACTGGAGTTTTACTACCAATAAATTTATTTTCTCTTGCTCCTACTAAGGATGCTACATGCAATAATTCACATTTACCATTTTTATCACATTGTTGACATTGGAATGAATGGTTAGAAAGAATTAATTCAACACTTGCACGTCTTGCGGCGACAGCTTTTGGAGTTGAAATCTTAATTTCCATACCTTCAGAAACAGGATATACACAAGATGCTACAAGTCCTCTTGCTCCTGTTGCTTCTACTAAGCAAACACGACAAGATGCTAGACTACATTCACCATGATTAAATGCACAAAGTGATGGAATTTCATATCCACATTCTTTAGCTGCTTCTAATATTGTTAAGCCTTCTTCTACAAGATATGCTTGACCTTCAATTTTAATATTAATTTTTGCCATACATCTACACTCCTACTTCTTAATTATTGCTTTAAATGGACATGATGCTAAGCATAATCCACATTTAATACATTTAGATTGATCAATAACATATGGTTCTTTACCAGGAACACCTGAGATTGCATTAACTGGACAATTTCTAGCACACTTAGAACATTTTTTACATGATTCTGGTATGATATAATATTGAGTTAATTTTTTACAAATGTGAGCTGGACACTTTTTATCAACGATATGAGCAATATATTCATCTTTAAATTGTCTCATTGTTGAAACAATTGGGTTAGCGGAAGTTTGGCCTAAACCACATAATGAGTTAGAAGCAACCGTAGTAGCTAGTTCTTCTAATTCATGTAAATCATTTAATGTACCTTTACCTTCCGTAATCTTAGTTAAGATTTCAAGCATACGTTTTGTACCAATACGGCATGGAGAACATTTACCACATGATTCATCGCAAATAAATTCCATATAGAATTTAGCAACATCAACCATACAGTTATCTTCATCCATAACAATGGCACCACCAGAACCCATCATTGAACCTAAAGCAATTAAATTATCATAGTCAATAGGAGTATCAAGATCTTTGGCCGTTAAACATCCACCTGAAGGTCCACCTGTTTGAATAGCTTTAAAGGCTTTATTGTGAGGAATGCCACCACCGATATCGTAAATTAATTCACGAAGCGTAGTGCCCATAGGAATTTCAACTAGTCCTACATTATTAACTTTACCACCTAAAGCAAATACTTTAGTACCCTTAGATTTTTCAGTACCATATTGGGCAAATTTTTCAGCACCTTCTCTTAAGATATATGGTACACATGCTAATGTTTCAACATTGTTAATAATTGTTGGTTTACCCCATAAACCTTTTACAGCTGGGAATGGAGGTCTTGGACGTGGCATACCACGTTTACCTTCTATTGAGTTTAATAATGCGGTTTCTTCACCACAAACGAATGCACCAGCACCTAAACGAATATGAACACGGAAACTAAAATCAGTTCCTAGAATATTATCACCTAATAAGCCAATTTTTTCAGCTTCTTCAATTGCTATATGAAGTCTTTCAACAGCGATTGGATATTCAGCACGTACATAAAAATAACCATTTGATGCACCAATTGCATAACCTGCAATTACCATACCTTCAATAACCGCAAGAGGGTTGCCTTCTAAGATTGAACGGTCCATGAAAGCACCTGGGTCACCTTCATCGCCATTACAAACTACATATTTTTCATCATTTTGTTGATTATATGCAAATTGCCATTTTCTACCAGTAGGAAAACCACCGCCACCACGGCCACGTAAACCTGATTTTAAAATTTCATCGATAACTTCTTGTCTAGACATATGAAGAGCTCTTTGTAAGCCTTGATATGCTCCATAGCCTAATGCTTCTTCAATACATTCAGGGTTAATAACGCCACAGCCATGAAGAGCTAAACGAACTTGCTTCTTATAAAAGTTGATTTCATCTTGTTTTTGAATTCTTGCTTGAGTTACTGGATCAACATAAAGCAATCTTTCAACAACAACATGATTGATAATATCAGAAGTCATTATTTCTTCAACATCTTCAACTTTAACGCCACGATATAATGTATCTTCAGGGAAAATTTTAACGAATGGGCCTTGAGAGCAGAATCCAAAGCATCCAACTTTATTCGCAGTTACTTTATCACTTAAACCACGCGCTTCAATTTCTTCTTGGAATTTTGCAAGAATTTCCGCAGAGTTACTTGATAAACATCCTGTACCACCACAAATAACAATGGCACGTTTACCATTAGTTCCCGCAAATTTTTCATCTAAACTAGTTGTGCACTTTTTAATTGTTGCATTTAATTCTTTTTCATTTTTAATCATTAGTTTGCACCTCCTAATTTACGATATTCTTCAATAATACCAGCAACTTGGTTAACAGCTACTTTTGGATATACTTTACCATTAATTGAAATGGCAGGAGCAATACCACATGCACCAATACAACGAAGAGCATCAAGTGTGAATAAACCATCAGCTGATGTTTCTCCTGGTTTAATGTTTAATAGCTCTGAGAATTTGTCAATAACTTGTTGTGAACCTTTTACATAACAAGCAGTTCCAAGACATACACCAATAACATATTTTCCTTTGGGATTTAAAGAAAAAAATGAATAAAATGTTACAACTCCATAAATTTCAGCAACAGGAATACCCGTTTTTTCTGAAATTAATTCTTGAACTTCAAGTGGAATGTAACCATACTCACGTTGTATATCACTTAAGATCATCATAAGTGGAGTATTTTCATTTTCATATCTTGCGATAATACTTTCAATTTGCTTTACAGCATTTGCGCTTAAATGAGCCATATTAACCTCCATATTTTAATACAAATTTTATAAATTCGCTCTTACGTATTATACCAAAAAAATGCAATTTTTGCAAGTTAAATAACTAGTAGTTTTTTTAATTCATTTTTTTACTTATTAATTTTTTCCTCTTCAAATCTTCAAATTAAAGACTTATTGTTATCAACAGCTCAAAGTTAAAAAAATCAAACTTAAAATTTTTGATTCTAAGTTTGACTTAAAAATTATTTAATTATAATTCTTCACCTTCTTTGTAAAAAATCAAAGTACCTTTAATATATGCTTCAATATCTTTATCAACTAATATAATAAGCCCTTGAGAACTAATATAACTTCCGTTAACACTTCTCATATTATCATTTATATTATATGGTAAAACAACTACAATACCAGAATTTAAATCTATTTGTTTGTTACATTCAACACAATTAGCATATCTTCCACCTAAATCTGATGATCTAACAGCATGTGAGCCATTTTTTTATATCCACAAGCACATTTTCCGTAATGATTTCTATCAGTAATTTCATAGAAATCACAATTATGCACATGTGGTTCATCTTCAGCATCAAAGCAGAAAGTTAAATTATCAAAACTATTCTTCCCTTATTTCTATCACCAGATGGTGAATTTTTAGTTACTAAAAATCTAAATCTTGATATATTTTCAAAAAATAATACACTATAACTTCTTGGATGTATTCTAATAACCGATAAATCAGCAATTTCATATTCTATATGATTTACCCAGAGTATGCTCCCATTTTCAGTTACTATTGGTATTTGTATAGATAAAGAACCTCCATCTATTAAATATTCTTTTGCACTCCACAATGACATGTCAAAATTTAATTTCTTTATGTCATTAGGAAAATTAAATTCTAAATACGTATGTCCTGTATTTTCTCTATTCGCTGTAATACTAAATATTGATTTTCAATATAACTACATCTTAATCTTCTCGTATCAAACGTGTAACCATTATCACTTGTTATTGTTGCTTCTTTTTTCTCATTGAAATATTGACCTTGTCCAGTATCAGTATTAATAAATTGACTAGAAAAATCAGATGCAATAACTACATTTTCATTATCATAGTTAATATCATAATAAATAAGTTCACACACTTGCATTATTTAAAATCTCCGAATCAGCATAATATTTATCATTATCCCAACCATAATTATTGGCAAGACCATTTATTCTAGCTTTTAAAAAAGTTTTTTCAATTCTTTCTTCAGTTGTTTTATGATATCCATACCAAACTTCGTAGGCATAAATGTTCACATAATGCTCAGCAAAATCCTTTTCTCCTGTGTTTAAGCCCATATACATTGTAACTGGAATTCCTCTTGGAATATATTCTTTAATAATTTTCATATATTTATTTTTATTATTTCCTATTAAAATAGAACTTTCATAATCCGCAACAATATGTCCTTCTAAGCCATAATTTTTCATTAGTTCATTAAATGCTGAGACGTAATGTCAAGGAAGAGTTAAGGTATTTTTATTGCCTAAATCACCAATTTCATATGTAGTAACAGTATTAAAAACATCTTCAGCTAATCTTACCCTTTGAATTGAACTTGTCAGATCATCAATTATTTCATCATATCCTAAATATCTTGCAAAATAATCTAATATACCTAGCATAGCAATAGGGCCACATCCTCCATAACTACTTCTAATACCTGTATTAGCTATAGCCTGTTGCACGTCATCTTTTGGAAATAAACATCTTTGCACATTAATAGGAATTTCATTTGAAATCATTTTCGTCGAGCATATTTTACCTTGATACCAAGTATAGTCAGAATAATTATCGTTTAAATATAATAATATATTTTTAATAGCACCCGAGTAATCAGTTCCATCCGAATTACTTCTAGTTTCACTAGTTGTTAACATATCTTCATTTTAATCGTTTCATTATCAAAATTATCAAGTGATTCATTTATGTTGTCTATATTTGCATCACTAGCATATACTTTTTTGTTATTCATTGAAGACATACACAAAAATACAAAATTTTTTTTCTTCATCTTATTCTCCTTCTAAATCTTTTTGATAAAAGCTACCTATAATATTAAAATCATCAGTTTTATAAGTAACTAGTACATTTGATTTCCTTGGACAAAGCATATGACCATCTTCTCCAGCCAAAAATAATGTCTGAGTCCAACTTTTCTCATTTCTTTTACTTCTAAATTTTTAAAATCTAAATATACTTTTTCTTCTGTATTTTGAAATATTACATATAAAGAAACTGAATAGTATTGATATCCTCTACCATAATCTATTTTAAAAACATTTAATCCGTTTGAATTTACAAATTCTTTTTCAGATATTCTATATAATTCTCCATAAAATTCTTCTTTATCACAAACAAATTTTTCTTCTACAACTTCAAAGAATTTTGTTATGCAAGAAAAAAATTAAAGAGCTAAAGAGAATCACATCCAATACTAAAAATAGTTTACTAAATCTCTTCATCTTATTCTCCTCCTAAATCTTTTTGATAAAAGCTACCTATAATATGAAAATTATCAGTTTTATAAGTGACTAGTACATTTGATTTACTTGGATAAAGCATATGACCATCTTCATCCAACCAAAAATAATTTTTGAACGTAATTTTTCTCATTTCTTCTACTTCTAAATTTTTAAAATCTAAATATACTTTTTCTTCGGTATCTTGAAATATTACATATAAAGAAACTGAATAATATTGATATCCTCTACCATAATCTATTTTAAAAACATTTAATCCGTTTGAATTTACAAATTCTTTTTCAGATATTCTATGCAATTCTAGTTCTCCATAAAATTCTTCTTTATCACAAACAAATTTTCCTTCTACAACTTCAAAAGATTTTGTTTTGCAAGAAAAAATTAAAGAACTAAAGAGAATCACACCCAATATTAAAAATAGTTTAGTTAATTTCTTTATCATAACTTTAGTCTCCTTTCTGTAATGTTTACAATAGTTAATGTTATAAATACAATTATTAATTTGAATTCACGTATGTTAAGGCCATTATATCATACTAATTTAACCAATACCATAAATTTACTTTTTGTATTTTTATAATCAATAAATTTTATTAGATTATTTCATAACATATAAAACTTTCTAAATGCTACATTGTCAATTTTTCATTATGTTAAACTAAAAATAGTTTTATAGTTATTTTACCATCCTATTAAAAATTATCTTTCATATAATAAGACAAAAAATTTATGTATTTTATTGCATGTGATTTATATTTAATTATCGTTATGCCAATTATGCTTAAAAAATACGTTGAAGCATTATCAACGTATTTTTTTATTTTTATAGTGCAACAAAAGCAAATCTTAAAATACCAAGTAGTGCAATGATTGTTACAACGATATCTTTTTTACCATATTTACCAGTTAATAAAGTTATTAATACATATGTAATAGCACCAATCATAATACCATTACTAATTGAATAAGTTGCAATAGTCATTACAAATGTCATAAATCCTGTCGCTGCTGAAGTAATATCATTAAAATCAACTTTTACGATATTTTTACTCATTAAAACACCAACATAAATTAAAGCAGGTGCCGTTGCACATTGAGGAACATATTTAACTATTGGAGCCGCAAATAAGCATGCTAGTAATAAAACTGCTGTAACTAGTGATGCAAGACCTGTTCTTCCTCCTGCCGCAACCCCAGCACTTGATTCAACAAAAGTGGTAATAGTTGAAGTACCAGTACCTGCACCTGCAACTGTACCAATTGCATCGCATAGCATTATTTCACCTAAACCAGTAGGGTCACCATTTTCATCAAGCATATTAGCTTCAGATGAAGTGCCATAAACTGTACCTAACGTTTCAAACATATCAACAAGAGTATATGTTAATACAAGCATTATCATGCTAAATACACCACTAATTATTTTCCAATCAAATGCATGTTTAAAGCCTTTAAATGCCCCCGCAAAGCCAACATCAAACCAATCTTTAAATGACTTGGCAACGGAAATACTTTCAATAGTTCCATTATCGACTTTAAAAATTAGACATAAAACATAATATAAAATAGTTGAACCAATAATTCCTAAGATAATTGACAATTGTTTTATTACTTTAAACTTACACTTAGAAAGAACAATTATTAAAATAAACCCTATAAACGCAACTAATGCGGGAATAACAATCTTAGGATTACCACTAGCAAAATCTGCTAAAGAAACCGCGGTATGCTCATTAGGCACAACAATACCGCTATTTTGTAAGCCAATAAAAGCAACAAACAAACCAATTCCTGCAGACATGGCTGTTTTAAGACAATTTGGCAAACTTTTAGCAATATATTTTCTAAATCCGGTAAGTGATAATATTAAGAAAATAAAATTACTACTAAACCCGTTTGATATCCTTTAACAACTGATATGCCTTCTGATACAGTATTATTCTCACCATATATTAAACAAGGCATAATAAATGAAACAAAGAAAAAGGAATTAAGTCCCATACCTGCAGCTAGTGAAAACGGTTTATTAGCAATAAAAGCCATACAAATTGTTGCGATTGCGGCTGCAATAATACCACCAATAAAGCAAGCATTCCAAACTTTTGTCATTTCAGGAATTTGAACTCCACCGGTCATTTCATTAGGATTTACAATTACAATGTAACACATTGCAAAAAAAGTTGTGATACCTGCAATTATTTCGGTTTTAATTGTTGTTTGATTTTCTTCTATTTTGAAAACCTTGTTCAAAAAATTTTTCATATTTTCCTCCTTTTATTAAAGTCAATAAATATAAATAAAGATAATATGTCATTAAATCATAATCATTTTTTAACATATTTCAATTTATTTACTTAACCTAATTTTAACATATTATTTTTTAATTGCAATGAATTTACTTTAAAAAAAAATTCTACTAATATCAGTAGAATTTCTAATTATATAAATAGCAGAAAAAGTGCTAATTTGCTTTTTCTTCATTTTCTTTATTTTTAGGTAATATTAAATTTAGAACTATTCCAACAATTGTTGATAAGGCAACACTAGTAAATATTTTCATACCATTCTTATTATATATAGCAGCACCACCAATTCCAATTATTAAAATAGCCGAAATAATGATTAGATTTCTTATATTGTTTAAATCAACTTTAGCATCTAATAAAGTTTTAAGACCATTTGCGGCGATAAAACCATATAATATCAAGCATACTCCTCCCATTACCGCAGATGGAATGGTTGAAATTAATACGGTAAATACATTACAAAAAGAAAGTAAAATCGCAAAAATTGCGGCGAGACCAGTCACCCATACTGAACCAACTTTAGTAAGTCCAACAACTGATGTATTTTCACCATATGATGTATTTGCAGGACCACCTATCATTCCAGCAACTGAAGTTGCAATACCATCACCAAGTAATGTTCGATGTAATCCAGGATCAGCTAAATAATCTTTTTTTGTAATTTGTCCTAATACTTCATGATCTCCAATATGTTCACAAATTGTTGCAAAAGCAAGAGGAATTACCGTAATAATCGCTCCAAAACTAACTTTATACATGGAAATGCCTAATCCTAGTTCTTGGTCTTTCCATCCCATAATTATAAATTTAGGGATAGCAAACCACTGACTTGGAGTTTTAATAACTGAAATTAAACTATTAAAATCAATTAGTTTAGCATCACCATTAGGAATAAAATTTAGAATAATCGCAACAACATAGCCACCAATTATACCAATTAAAAATGGTACAACCTTTAAAAACTTTTTAGACAAAATTGCGGTAAAGGCAATAATTAATAGTGTCGCAAAGGCCACGATTATGGCTCTCCAATCACCATTTTGTATCATACCTGTATTAGAGATAGCGCTACTTGATAGTCCAAGTCCAATTACCATAATCATTGGTCCAATTACAATAGGTGGTAAAATCTTTTTAAGCCAACTAGTTCCGAATATTTTAATAAAACCCGCAACAATTGCATAAATTAATCCTACTGCAACAAGACCAGTAAGGGCAGGTCCATATGATGTTATTACATCATTTCCTTCAATATTAGTTGTTACACTCACCGCAAGTATATACTCTATATATGCAAAACTAGAACCTAGATAAATTGGAACTTTTGCTTTTGTACATAAAATATAAATTAATGTTCCTAAACCAGATGCAAATAATGCAACAGAAATTGGAAGTCCAGTCAAGATAGGTACCAAAACATTTGCACTAAACATTGCAAATACATGTTGAAAGCTTAGTAAAATCCATTTATGAACGGGGGGACGATAATTAGGTTGTAATGTTTGAGTTTCGTTTGTATTCATTGTTTTCTCCTTTTTTTAAAAAAAAATAAGAGCTAAAAAACTCTTATTTTAAAAATATTAAAAAGTAAATGTTAAACATTTCAGCTTTATTATATAAATTAGTATTCATCATATTTAACATTTTGCTTTCCTCCTTACATTGCCACAAAGGCAAATCTTAAAATACCAAGTAATGCGATAATTGTGACAACAATGTCTTTTTTACCATATTTACCGGTTAATAAAGTTATTAATACATATGTAATAGCACCAATCATAATACCATTACTAATTGAATAAGTTGCGATCATCATTATAAATGTAACAAATGCGGTTGCTGCAGAAGCAATATCCGTAAAGTCGACCTTTACAATATTCTTACACATTAAAATACCAACATAAATTAAAGCAGGTGCCGTTGCACATTGAGGAACATATTTAACAATCGGTGATACAAATAGACAAATTATAAATAAACTAGCCGTAACAAATGCCGCAAGACCTGTTCTTCCTCCTGCCGCAACCCCAGCACTTGATTCAACAAAAGTTGTAATAGTTGAAGTACCAGTACCTGCACCTACAACTGTGCCAATGGCATCACAGAGCATTTCTTTTCCTAGGTCAATAGGATCACCATTTTCATCTAACAATCCAGCTTCAGCTGATGCACCATAAACAGTACCAAGTGTATCAAACATATCAACAAGTGCATATGTAATAGCTAACATAATTACACTAATGATACCACCCAATAGTTTTCCTTCAAACACTGTTTTGAATCCTTTAAAGCAACCGCCTAAGCCAACTTCAAACCAATCTTTAAACGTTGTAGCTATGGAAATATTTGTAACCTTTGGAATTTCAACATTAAATATTAAGCAACAAACATAATATAATGCGGTTGAGCAAATAATTCCTAAAATAATTGCTATTTTATTTAATAGTTTAACTTTTGATTTTGTGAACACAATTATTAGTATTAAACCAATAAATGCGACAATAGCTGGGATTGCTGTTGATGCACCTTTTGTAAAATTAGTTAATGCAACTGCAGTGTATTGATTAGGAACAACAATACCACTATTTTGTAAACCAATAAATGCAATAAATAGACCAATACCCGCTGGAATTGCTGTTTTAAGACAAGTAGGTAATGCTTTTGCAATATATTTTCTAAGACCAGTAAGGGATAGAAGCAAAAATATAATACCTGATATTAAAATGATGACAAGACCAGCTTGATAACCATCCACTAAAGGAGTTTCAGCTTTGATCAATTCACCTGTTTCTTTATCAAATAACAAGCAAGGAATTATAAATGAAACATAAAAGAATGAATTAAGTCCCATTCCAGCCGCAAGACAAAATGGCTTGTTAGCAATAAACGCCATACATAGAGTTGCGATTACTGCAGCGATAATTCCACCAATAAAGCAAGCATTCCATATTTGAGATGCACCATCAATTTGTAAAAAACCCGTCATTTGATTAGGATTTACTATTACAATGTAACACATTGCAAAAAAAGTTGTAACACCGGCAATTATTTCAGTTTTAATTGTCGTTTGGTTTTCTTCTATTTTGAAAACCTTGTTCAAAAATTTTTTCATGTTTTCCTCCTGATTATTTTGAAGCCAATAAAACATGAATAAATATAACAAAAAGAGAGACTAACACGCCTCTCGAACGGAAAAAGAGTAACACTCGTTACCGCTTTAATCGTAGTCCTGCTATTTAAGGTAACAGGGTAGAGACTTTCGAACCATATTATCGAATTTATACGATTTATTAGCTTCATATATATTTTACCATATAACTTTTAAATTGCAATGAATTGCCACTTGAAAACGTTTTTTAAAATAAAAGACAAAAAAAGTGCCTAAGCACTTATTCTCATATTGATTTTGACCTCATAAAACTAATGGCTAAACTTCCTACTAATAAAACTGCGGTAATAACCCATTTTAATATAGTGACAATAGACCCTGGCTTACCTGGTTCAAAACAAAACGTAATTAACATAATTAATGATAATACTGAAACCATTTCCAAACATAAGTCAGCAACTGTAACTTCTTTATTTTTAACTTTTAATATAACTAATACACCACACGCTATCATTACCACACAACCTACAACAGTTAGAATAATAAATCCAGTTTTACTATTATCTAATAATGAAGTAAATACATCATTTTTATCCATAAATAATAATGCAACAAAAATCAACGTTACAATAACAATAGGAATTAAAACACCATACTTCTTAAAAAGATTAATGTAATATTGACCAAACTTTTTCATACTATTTTTCCTTTCATAATACCCGCATCAAACGATACATGTATATTATACTACAATAAGTAGTAAATGTCAAATATAGCGAATTTTATAAGTATTTCTCTTGTGTTATGAATATAAAGAAATCATTCCGCTAATAAAAATTTCTAAGCCAATACAAATTAATATAATTCCACCTATTAATTCAGCTTTACTTGAAAATTTAGTACCAAATTTTTTGCCTAGTATTACGCCAATTAAACAAATAATGAAAGTTGTACAAGCTATTATTAAAACACTGATGATTGCAATATTTAAATCGTACTCTGCTATTGTAAAACCTACTGATAAAGCATCTATTGAAGTTGCAACCCCTTGAATAAGTAAGGTATGAAAACTCATTTTTTCAGCTTCTTCCTCTTCTTTACCTTTTTTAAAATATCCAAATACCATTTTTCCCCCAATATAAAGTAAAAGGATTAAAGCAATCCAGGGAATAAAGTATTCAAATACTTTAAATTTTTCGACTATTGTGTGGACACAAATCCAACCAATCATCGGCATAATACCTTGAAATAGGCCAAATACCCCCGCAATACCTAAAACTTTAATTTTTTTCATTTTAGGTTCATTAAATCCATTTGCAAGCGAAACGGAGAAGGCATCCATTGATAGTCCTACTCCTAATAATAGATTATTTAATATGAATGTAAACATAATTGCTCCTTATAACATAATAGTTTATTTTAATTCTTTTATTACTATCTTTTTGCTTTTTATTAGTTGTAAGTTTATAAAACATCTATAATACCAATACCTATAATACTTAAATAGTTGTGAATTAATAGTTTCATTAAATAATTTAATGTTTAATTTACCATAAATTCAATTATATTATCAAAATAAAAAAGTGAACCAATAAACTTTTAATAGTCATCATACTAGATATAATGTTCTTAAAAAGACAAAAAACATAATAAAATTAAACGTTTATTTCGTTTCATTTATTATCTCATTGCAGTATATTATATCACATTTTATCAAAAAAAGAATTTTAAAAGCCTTTATTTTTTTACTATAACTTTTATAGTGTTATGCTACATAATTATTATCTAAAAATAAAGTTTAAAAGATAAGGCTTAAACCTTATCTAAGTAAAATTATAATAAATAATTAGCGTCTACTCTTATCATATGGCTGACCTTCAGCTTTTGGTGCCCGCGAAGATTTAGATGTAAATGCTAGTACAACAAGCGTAATGATATATGGTAATACATTATAAATATATTTACTGATACCTATAGTTGTAAGCCATTTAATACCATCACCATTTAAATCTATTTCGGTGTAACCTGCTGATACTGCTTTTAACAAACCAAATAGAAAGGCACCTAGTGTTATGTATAGAGGTTTCCAGTTACCAAAAATCATAACCGCAAGGGCAAGGAAACCCATACCTGCTACTTCGCCAGTCGATGAGCAATTAGCTGAAGTAAGGGAATAGATAAACCCTCCAAATGCTGCAAGAGCACCAGATATCGCAACTCCACAATAACGCATTAAATAAACGTTTATACCAAGGGATGCAGCTGCTTGAGGATTTTCGCCACAAGCACGTAAACGTAATCCAAATTTTGTTTTATATAGCACAACTGATAAAATTATTACCAATGCAATCGCATAATAAGTTGTTGTGTAAACTTTATTACAAAAGATTTCTTGAAATAAATTCAATTCTTGACCTTCAGAAATTCCAAAATCAGTATATCTTAGCATAAATAAAGAAACATGAGAAGGATTACTTGGTGCTGATATATAGTTTTGTTGACAAATAATTGTAATTAAGAATAAAACAAGAGCAGGTGCAAGTAAATTTAATGCTGTACCACCAATTGTTTGATCAGCCTTTAAGTGCACTGATGCAAAGGCTAGTAACATTGAAAATAAAGCACCAAAAAGCATAACAAGTAAAATTATAATTGGTAAAATAACTTGTCCCATTTCTACGGTAATTCCTGCTTCAACAAATATTTTAACAAAGAATACCCCAATGAACGCCCCAAATATCATAATACCATCTAATGCAATATTAATAATACCACTTCTTTCAGAAAATACACCCGCAAGAGCTACAATTAAAAGTGGGATTGCATATGTAATTGTTGATTGAACTAAGTAAGCCATTATGCGTTTTCCTCCTTGACTTTAGGGTCATTGTTAACAACATTTTTCATGTTTTTCTTTTTGAATAATTTAATTTTGCCATTTAAAACATCTTTAATAACTAATGAGAAGGCACTAAAATATACAATAACTGATGAAATAATCGAAGCAATATATTCATTATATGTTGTCATATATTTAATTTGCAATCCAGCCGTATCTAGATATGCCATAAAGATGGCCGAAACACAAACGCCAATTGGATTATTTGATGCGAGTAGTGATACCGGAATACCATTAAAACCAATCGAAGGTAATGATTGATATGTTTGCCATGCAAATTCAGTATTACCAGATAAATAATACAAGGCAGCTCCACCCCCCGCAAGTCCTCCAGCAATCATCATGGAAAGTATAATGGAACGTTTATCTTTAATTCCGGCATATTGAGATGCATAACGGTTAGAACCGCATGCCTTAAGTTCAAATCCGAAGGTTGTTTTATTTAGGATAATGGCAATTATTATGGCAATAACAATTGCGATAATGATACCACCATTTACTTGTGAACCTTCAAATATTTTATCGAGTCCCATTTTTGAAGTTGCAATGCCATTATGAGTTGTTTTATACAAATATGCATTATTTTTGGCTCCTGATGGATCTATCAAAAATTTAAAAAGTCCACTTTCTTTATCAAATAACCAAGTAACTACATTTGCAGCTATCCAATTTGTCATTATACAGGTAATTACTTCATTTACATTTAATAGTGATTTAAATATTCCTGGAATAAAACCCCATAAAGCTCCAGCTAGCATTGCTCCTAAAAATGCTAAAATCCAAATTAAAAAAGATGGAACAACACTACTTGGGATAGTTAAAGCAATTATTATTGAAGCAGCAGTTCCCATAAGATATTGTCCTGGTGTACCAATATTAAATAAACCAGTCTTAAAGGCAAGGGCAACTGATAAGCCTACCATAATAAGGGGTGTAGCTCTAAACAACATATCACCTATATCACGGCCATTCCAACCAAAAATAAGGTGATTAGAAGCATCACGACCAACATTAAAGGCCCCTAAAAAAACTAATTGGATTGCTTCTTTTGCGGCTTTAAAGGAAATAACCGTTCCTCCACAAGTTCTTCCCGCAAAAAGTAGCAGAATAATACAACCAAGTAGTAAACCTACTACTACTGATATTAATGATGATAATATTGATTTTGTTTTTTCATTAGCATAAAGCGTTTTAGCCCAGTTACTTGTATTATATTTATTTGTTAATTTTTTTAAAAGAATTAAATAGCCAACAAATATTACTACTAAGATAACAAAGAATAAGAAAATCCATATAAATGTTAATGAATTTTTAATAATCCAAAAAGCTAAAAATTCAAGTAAATATGTAATAAATACAAAACCAAAAATGTAATAAAAATAATTATCAATAAAGGAAATAAAAGTTTTACTTTCTTTAGTTTTTACATTATCACAAAATTCAAGGCTTTTAGTATTCTTAAATACTTTACGCGTTAAATAATATGCTAATGCAAATATACCAGCAACAATAATAGGAATAATTATAAGTGCTAAATATTTCATATTATTTATCCCCTTTCTCTAAATACATGTTTTTGGCTCCTGACATGTATAAGCCTAATTCTTGTGGTGTTACTTCTTTTGGATTAAATTCACCAACAATATCACCTTCATACATGACTAAAATACGATCGCTTAAGCTCATTACTTCATCTAATTCAAGTGATACAAGCAGAATTCCTTTTCCTACATCTCTTTCCTTGATAATTTGTTTATGAACAAACTCAATAGCCCCAACATCAAGCCCTCTGGTTGGTTGAACCGCAATTAAAACTTCATGTTCTCTACTTAGTTCTCTACCAATTATAGCTTTTTGTTGGTTTCCACCTGACATTGAACGTACAATGGTGCTTGCACCTTGTCCACTTCTGACATCGTATTTGGCAATTATCTCTTCACAATTTTCTCTAATTTTATCTCTTTTCAAAAAACTATGTTTTTGAAAAGTTGGTTCTTTGTATCGTTGTAATACCATATTATCTTCAAGACTAAAATCAAGAATTAAACCATATTTATGTCGGTCTTCAGGTATATATGATAAACCTAAATTACGACGTTTAGGAATATTAGCATAAGCAGCTTCATTGATTGTATATGAAATATGTCCTGAACGTGGTTTTTGAAGACCAGTAATTCCATATACGAGTTCACTTTGGCCGTTTCCTTCAATCCCCGCAACACAAACTATTTCTCCTGCTCTAACCTCAAAACTAACATTTTTAACTACTTGTTTTTTCTTAATTTTTGACCACATTGTCAAGTTTTCAACTTTTAAAACAGTTTTACCTGGTTTGCATGGAGTTTTTTCAATTTCTAAATCAACTTTTCTACCAACCATTAATTCAGATAATTGTTCTTTTGTAACTGAAGCTACATCATAAGTACCCATGCATTGGCCTTTTCTTAGAATTGTGCAACGTTCAGCTACTTTTTTTATTTCATTCAATTTATGAGTTATAAATAATATTGATTTTCCACTATCAGCCATTTCCCGCATAATAATTAATAACTCGTCTATTTCTTGTGGTGTTAATACCGCAGTTGGTTCATCAAAAATTAAAATATCATTATCACGATATAACATTTTTAGAATTTCAACTCTTTGTTGCATTCCAACACTAATATTTTCAACTTTTGCATCAAGGTCAACAGCAAGTTTATATTTTTTTGATAATGCTTCAATTTTTTTACGGGCATCCTTTTTTAAAAGAAATCCAAGTTTAGTTGTTTCCGCACCCAAGATAATATTATCTAAAACTGTAAAAACATCAATAAGTTGAAAATGTTGATGGACCATTCCAATACCTAAGGCATTAGCATCGTTAGGATTATTTATTTTTACTGGTTTTCCATTTTTTAATATTGTACCACCATCAGGAGTATTAAGACCAAATAATACGCCCATTAAGGTTGATTTACCTGCTCCATTTTCGCCAAGTAGTGCATGAATTTCACCTTTTTTTAATTGTAGAGTTACATTATCATTAGCTAGTATTCCGGGAAATTCTTTTGTTATGTTTAACATTTCTATTATATAATTGTCACTCATATATCCTCCTTTTTTGGAAAAAATGGCCACTAAAAATTAGTAGCCATTTAATCTTGCTTTATAAACTATTTAATGTATTCTAATTGAACATTAGAATAAGTCTTAGTTTCTGCGCCTTCAGGATTGTCATCAATAGATACTTTACCAGTCTTTATTTTTTCAAATAGTTCATTGTATTGTTCTACTGTGAAATTCTTTAATGACCATGTATCAGTAGGAAGACTAACTGCATTTTTGTCAGCACCTAGTGATGTAGTTGTTCCACCAATTGTGCTCCATTTGTCAGCGAAGAATGCATCTAAAGCATCCATTGCACCTTCTCTTAAGCCTTTAGTAGCTGATGTAATTACAGTTTCAGATTGAGAAGATTGGTCAACGTCAACACCAATAACCTTCTTATTGTTTTCGGCAGCTGCAGTGAATGCACTATTACACATAGATCCACCACATGAGAATACAACTTCTGTACCGCTTGTATACCATCCTTTTAATAATGTTACTAGATCAGGGCTTCCTGCGAAACTTGAACCATATAACCAACTATATTTCATATTAACAGTAATTCCTTTAACTTTAGCTGCGTCATTTGCACCTTGAATATAACCATATCCAAATCTTTGACAAGCAGGGTTAGTACCACCGCCGCCACCTGAGAAACCAAGTTTTGTATAACCTTCCATTACTGCAGCGTATCCAGCAAGATAACCAGATTGTTCTTCTTTAAATACGATTGCGGCAACATTTTGAAGAGCATTACCAGCAGTATCTGTTAATGTCCAACCATCAATGAATACAAATTTAACTTCTGGAAGTTCGATTGCGGCTTTAGTTAGTGCAGTTGCTTGCATATATCCCGCAGCAACAATGATTTTAGCGCCATTATCTGCAGCTTTTTTCATTGCATTATATCTATCATCATCGGTTGCACTATCGCCGTTTGCAGGTTGATAATATTTATACGATTTACTATTTTCTTTTGCGTATCTCTTGATACCTTCCCAAGTACCTTGGTTGAATGACTTGTCTTTTAATTGACCAATATCAGTTACAAAACCAATTTCATACTTACCATCAGTTGACTCTACTGTATCAGGGATTGCGTCATAGTCATAGCCTTTTTTGTTATTACTTGTAGTTTTACAAGAAGCCATGCTACATACGAAAAATACAGCTAAAATTGTTAAAATTACTTTTTTCATACTTTTCCTCCATATATTTTTTTGTTGATAAACTTCAACACAAAAATTATAGCATATATAAAATTATTTTGCAATATTTTTTTACTCAACTTAAAATTTTTAATACGTTTTCATTATATTTTTTAATCAAATTAAAAACTTTAGCAAGTGGTTCCCCATCAACTAAGGCATGTGAAACTGTAATATTAAGAGTTAAAGTATATTTATCGTCCTTTTTTGTATACTTGCTCCAACAAATACGTGGAACTGATAATGACTCAATATTACCACTTGGAATTGGATGAGTAAAAGCATCAAATTCAAGCCAAGGTAAACAAGTTACATAAATAACATTGTATTCAGTCGTATTATAAGCATCAACAACTGTTAACTGGGTTTTTTTCTTTTCAATTTCTTTTTTAACATCAAGATAAAATTTATAATAATTAAAGTTCATTTTATTAATACCATTTTCAAAAGCCCCTCCTGCGGTTTTAATCGTATAAGTTGGGTGAACAATATCATATAAACGAACATCACCATTAACAATTCGTAATCTCATTTCTTCGACTTCATTCATACTTCTTGTAACTAAATATAAAAAATTAATAAAAAATGAAGTATTAGTCATTTTAGAAAATTTCACTATTTCTGTTACATCTATCGTTGCATCTATTCCATAACAAGGATTTGAAAATGAAGAAAACCAATCATATTGCTTTTTCCTTTTCCAATTTTTTACATCAATTATTTTATACATAAATTACCTCCTATTATTATTTTATCAAATTTTAAGAGTATTGTAAAGAAAAACATATCAATTCTAGGAACGAAAAACATATCATTCATTAAAATGATATGTTTTTTAGGATGTTATATTTATTCTTTGTTAATATTTAAGATTGATACAGCGTCTGTAATTGTCTTTTCAAATGCTTCCATACCATATTTATCTACTTCGGTTTTGTTTTTCTCACCATGAGTTAAACAACCAGCGCCACCAATACAGCCACCTACACAGGCCATACCTTCTATAAAATTAGCATCTAATACATTCTTATTTTTCTTTAATAACGCCATTTTACATTCTTCAATACCATCACATGGAAGAGCTTTTAAATTAAAATCGGTAATGTTTAATTCTTTTAAGCCTTGTGCCATAGCATCAGATAAGCCACCAGAACGAGCAAAGATTCTACCATAATATGATGCATTATCTAAGACATCTTCGTCAAGTGTAGTGATATCTAGATTTTTACTATCAAATAAAGCTTGTAATTCTTCAAATGTTAAAACTTCATCAACATAAGGTTTTACTTCTTCTTGTTGAACTTCCATCTTTTTGGCCGTACAAGGACCAATGAAAACTATTTTACTAGTTGGATCATTTTGCTTAATATATTTAGAAATGGTTGCCATCGGTGATAAATTATGTGATAAGTATTGTTTTAAGTTAGGGAATTCTTTTTTCAAGTATGCCACAAAGGCAGGGCAACAACTACTTGTTAGGAATCCTTTTTCTGAAAGTTCTTTAGCTTCCGACATCGCTACCATATCAGCACCAAGAGCAGCTTCAATTACTGTATAGAAACCTAAGTTTTTAAGTCCTTTAATTACTTGACCTAATTTAGCATAATTGAACTGACTTGAGATTGATGGAGCTACCACCGCATACACTTTATATTTAGTATTATTTTGACTCTTCTTAATAATATCAATAACATCAATAATAAATGATTTATCTGTAATCGCACCAAATGGACATTGATATACACAAGCTCCACAGGCAATACATTTATCATTATTGATTTTTGCTTCTTTATTTTCACCCATAGATATAGCTTTTACTTTACATGCTACTTCACATGGACGTTTATAATTATGAATAGCACTATATGGGCACACTTTGGCACATGCACCGCATTCTACACATTTTGTTTTATCAATTCTTGCAACATGGTTAATATCAAATGAAATAGCACCACGCTTACATGCGGCTTCACAGCGATGAGCTAAACAACCACGACAGGCATTTGTTACTTCATATCCGCCCATGGGACATTCATCACAAGCAATATCAATTACTTCAATAACATTTGGGTTATTGCGATCGCCACCCATAGCAATTTTAACTCTTTCTGATATAATAGCACGTTCTTTATAAACGCAACAACGCATTGTAGGAACTTTACCAGAAATTATTTCTTTCGGTATTTCTAATATATGGTCATATAATGTATCTTTCCAAGCATAATTTGCAACTGCACTTAATACTTGATATTTTAAATATTGAACTTTTGTGTCAAACTTTTTCATATATTCACCAATTAAAAGTAACTTACTTTTATCCTTTTACCCATTTGTTTTAAATATTTTGATAATTCCTCAACTAAATTCATTTTAATACTAAAGTTAATTGGTAAGTCGGGGTTTTGATGAGCAGGGTTAATGGCTCTACCAACATAAAAGTTTATGTCTGTAGCTTCTTCAAATAACATTCGGCTAATTAATGAAGCACCATCTTTTTTAAAACACCAATCATCATATAATTTATTTTCTCCAACATAGTCTTTAGCATATTCGACAACTTTATTAATGGTAATAACTCCCTCAGTTACTAAATCAACGCCTTCAATTTTTGCAATCGGTGGAATATTTGAATTTTCAAAATTAAGAGAAGCCACAAGGGGCTTACCTAAATACTTAGAAACAATTGTTGAAGTTGTACCACCACAAACAATATGTTTTCCTTCTTTTGAAAAGAATAAAGCCATCATTCGATTACAATCATTACGATCAGATGGAGGGCCAAACAAAATATTAACTGGTTCTCTTTTTCTAATTTTTACTACACACGCGGTAGCATCATCACCAGGAGCTCCACCATATAGTTTATTACACTCATCAATTAACATTGTAGACATTGTTTTAGCAGTATAACCACCACAATTAATGTCTTTCATATATTCAGCAATATCACTAAGTTTCCAACCAAAATTATAAGCTATGCCAATTCCTGCATGAGGACAACCATCACTCATTGCAATTATTACATCATTTTCTTCAAGTTTGATTTGGGTTTTATATATTTTTTTACCACCAATGATTAATTCCGATTTAGGATAGTCATAAATTTCATTATTTCTTAGAAAAATCATTTGAGGATTATCGTATTGGATTAATTCAGCACTTTCATTGTTTTTAATATGAATGATTGAAAATGTTGAGTAAGCAACTCCTCTAACTGAACAAATCGGAAGCGTTGCGGCAATCGTGTCAACACATGATTCTAGTGATAATCCAGCGGAAATCATTGTAGAAATAATTTTAGAAGTAAGAGTCGAAAGAATACTAGCTTTTACGCCACTTCCAAGTCCATCTGCAAGAACTATGATTGTTGAACCATCATCTTGCTCAATGACATCCATATGGTCACCACATAATTCTTCACCTGCATGATTAATACTTTTAAAACCAATATCTGCACATAGATTATTCATTAGTAATTGACTCCTTTAATTTAGTAAGAGCAATTTTTGTTTCAGCTGCTGTTTCACCTAAAAGTGAAGCAATTTCTTGAACAATTCGCATTTGTTTGTCAACCACTTTATCAGCAATTTCAACAGTTTGTTTACTAATTGCTTCTTTTTTACTCTTTTCAAGGGCAGCTTCAGTAACATCACGCATAATGCAAATTAATAAGTGATAATTTATATCATATATAATAGTTTGTTCAACATATTTATCATATTCCGCAAGATAAATTTTTTCATTTTTAATGTTTTGTTTAGTATCTAAGACTTTAATAAATGGAACAGGGTCAAGGATTCTTACAACTTGATCACCCAAAATATCTGAATCACTTCTAATATTTAAAATCTTTTTTGCGGCTGAATTAATTTGTTGAACTTCAAATTTTTCATTTAAAACAATTAAACCATTAGGAGTATTACTAACAATACAATCTGAAAAACTTTCTGCTTTTTCTTTTAAGTAAGGTAAGCACATTGATATTTCAGCTTTTCCTTGATAAATGGCAATTGCTTTATCACGACAAGTATTATAACCACATGAACCACAGTTTAATTCATCACTCTTTTTGGTTTTTCCCATTTGTTTCATTATTTGGGTTATTTCGTATTCACTAGGAATTTTACTTGTTACTTTAATTGGGGCAAAGTTTTTTTGATAGAATAAACTATTTTCTTGAGCTACTTCAAAGTCCTTAGAACCTGCATATTTATTAACAAGTAAATAATCCTTTAAATGTGAATTATGATGCTTTTCAATTATTGGGCCGGCAATACAACTACCATGACATGCAGACATTTCAATAAAACATTTAGTTATTTTACCTGATTCAATATCCTTTAATGCCGCAATACAATTTTCAGTACCATCAACACACATATAGGTATATCCAGGAGCATCACATGCCATTGTTTTTAAGATACCACCAGTAGTTGGGAATAATCTTGTTTTACTGTATTCATTTACTTCTTGATCGGCTTCATTTTCAAGTTCAATATGTTCTTCTTTTAACCAGTTTGATAATTCCTCAAATGTTAAAACACAATCTACAATTCCTTCATATCTATCGGCTTCATCTTTTTTGGCAACACAAGGTCCAATAAATATTGTCTTAGCATCAGGATGACGTTTTTTAATATCGGTACAATGAGCTTGCATTGGACTCATAACATTAGCAAGATACTTTAATTCATTTGGAAAGTACTTTTGAATTAATAAATTTATTGAATGACAACATGAAGAAATTAAAATATCATCGCATCCTTCTTTTAAAATTTTTTCATATTCATTTTTAACAAAGGTTGCTCCTATTGCGGTTTCTTCTACATCATAAAAGCCTAATTTCTTTAAAGCTTTACGTAGAGATTCAATTCCTATACCATCATAATTAGCAATAAATGATGGGGCAATACTAGCAATAACCGGAACTTTTAAATTTAAGAGCATTTTTGCTTTTTCAATTCCGTCTACTATTTGTTTTGCATCTTGTGGACAAACAACAAAGCATTGACCACATAAAATGCATTCATCTTCAACAATATGAGCTTGGTTAGCTGAGAATCTAATTGATTTTACAGGGCAATGTCTAATACATTTATAGCAGTTTTTACAATTAGACTTTTTTAAAGTTAAATAACTCGCCATTTTCTTCACCTCTTGTTATTTAATAATGGGAGCGACCTTTTCATCCCATAATTTTTGAATACTATCTACGGTAATGCCAGTATAGATATCATCATTAATAAAGATAGTTACACCTATACGGTTACATTTACCAGCACAAAAGCTACCTGATAGTAAGATCTTGTCACTTAAATTTTCATTTTCAATTTTTTTTGTTAAGAATTCAACAATTTCTGATGCCCCTTTAAGAAAACAAGAACTTCCTATACATACTTTTATTTCGATCATTTCTTTAATCTTCCTAATACTTCTTTTTCAAAAAATTCATTTACAGTCTCAGGAGATACTGAATATAATTCACCATTTACAGTTACACATACACCTAATTGACACTTACCCATGCAGAAAGTACCATTTAATTCTACTTCATCACTTAAGTTATTTTTAGCAATTAGATATTGTAATTGTTCAACTACTTGTCTTGATCCTTTAATATGGCATGAACTACCAATACATACAGTTACTTTAATCATTTTAATTTCCTCCTAATATTATTCGTAATCTACTACATTAACCCAAGAAAGTAAGAATTCTCTTTCTTTCTCGTTGCCTTTAACTGATTGTGAAGCCGCAACAATTGGAAGCCATCTTTGGATATTCTTTTTAGAAACATTAGCTTTTTCACAATAAACATCTAAATATTTTTCAGCACCATTTAAATCACCTGCTAACCAGAATAGAAGATAAGTTCTTGCGGCATCGGCACAAGGATTTCCTTGAGTTGCATGTGACCAGTCAATAATGTATGCTTTGCCATCTTCAGCAATTATCACATTAGATGGGTTAAAATCACCATGACATAAAGCACTACCTTTAGGCATACTTTCTAGACGAGTGTGTAAATCATATTTAGTAGTAGCATTAATATCAGCTAAATTAATTTTACTATTCATTTTATCTTTAAGTTTGGTAAGAAGTGAACAATGATTAGCTTGAACCATTAGTTGTAATTCAACAAATTTAGCTACATATTCATCTTTTTTCTTAGGGAATTTTTCCATTAATTGTGCTAAGGTATCGCCTTTTATATATTCTGTAACGATAGCCCATTTACCATCTACCATGGATATTTCTTTAATCTTTGGAACGTTAATATCTAATTCTTCAACTCTTGCTTGATTTAAAGCTTCGTTTAAAATATCAGCTTTTGAGTAATTTTCATTAAACACTTTAACACATTTATCACCATCTCTATAGATAGTTTTTGCATTTCTAACAGCTATAATTTTTTCTAGATTCATACTTTTTTCCTCGCTTTCTATTTTACTATTCTCTTATCTTTTTTATATGCCTTTTTGAAATCATTCTTGTCTTCAACAACGAAATCATTAACATCTTGAGTTGGAACAGCTTTTTCTACAAATGTTTTACCATAATATGCATTTAGATACATTTGTTTAATTTCACTCATTAGTGGATATCGAGGGTTTGCACCTGTGCATTGGTCATCGAATGCTTGTTCAACCATTGCATCTAGACGTTCTAAGAAATCTTTTTCATCAGGTACATAATCTTTAATTGTTGGTTTAATACCAATTTTAACTTTTAGTTCATCAATTGCTTTAATTAAATTGTCTACTTTTTCTTGATCAGTATTACCACCAAATCCTAGTGCTTCACTAACTTCAGCATAACGTCTTAATGTATGTGGATGATCATATTGAGGGAATGTACCCATCTTTGCGGGAACTTCAGCTGAATTAAATCTAATTACTTCATCGATCATTAAGGCATTGGCAATACCATGAGGTAAATGATGGAAGGCACCAAGTTTGTGAGCCATTGAGTGACAAACACCTAAGAAAGCATTAGCGAAAGCCATACCAGCCATTGTTGCGGCATTAGCCATTTTTTCACGTGCTTCAGGGTCATGTGGACCATCATTATAAGCTCTTGGTAAATATTCAAATATAACTTTTAGTGATTGAATTGCTAAACCATCAGTATAATCAGTTGCCATAAGTGATGCATAAGCTTCAAGGCAGTGTGTTACAGCATCAATACCAGATGCAGATGTTAATCCTCTTGGTGCTGTCATATGGAAATCAGCATCAACAATTGCCATTTTAGGTAATAATTCATAATCAGCAAGTGGATATTTAACGCCAGTTGTTTCATCAGTAATAACAGCAAATGGAGTTACTTCTGAACCTGTACCAGCTGATGTTGGAACAGCGATAAAGTATGCTTTTTCACCCATCTTAGGGAATGTATAAATACGTTTACGAATATCCATGAAACGCATTGCCATATCTAAGAAGTCTACTTCTGGATGTTCATATAATACCCACATAATCTTTGCGGCATCCATAGCTGAACCACCACCTAAAGCGATGATACAGTCTGGTTTAAAGGCTGTCATTTGTTCAGCACCACGTTTAGCACATGCAAGTGTTGGGTCTGGTTCTACATCAAAGAATACAGCATATTCCATATCCATTTCTTTTAATTTTTCAATAATAGGGTTAGCATTACCATTAGTGTATAGGAATTTATCAGTTACGATAAAGGCACGTTTTTTATTCATTACATGTTTTAATTCATCTAAGGCAACTGGTAAGCAACCTTTCTTAATATAAACTTTTTCTGGAGCTCTAAACCAAAGCATATTTTCCCTTCTTTCGGCGATAGTTTTAATATTGATTAAGTGTTTTACACCAACGTTTTCTGAAACACTGTTTCCACCCCATGAACCACAACCTAAAGTTAGTGATGGTGTAAGTTTAAAGTTATAAATATCACCAATACCACCTTGAGAGGAAGGAGTATTAACAAGAATACGACAAGTCTTCATTCTTTCAGAGAATTCTTGAAGTTTTGCTTGTTCAGTTATAGTATTTAGATAAATTGAAGAAGTATGTCCATAACCACCATCAGCGATTAATCTTTCAGCTTTTTGGAAAGCATCTTCAATATCTTTAGCATGATACATTGCTAGAACTGGTGATAATTTTTCATGAGCAAATTCTTCTGATAAATCAACTGATTCAACTTCACCAATTAAAATCTTAGTACCTTCTGGAACTGTAACATTAGCAAGGCTTGCAATGGTTGCGGCTGATTGACCAACAATCTTAGCATTTAAAGATCCATTAATTATAATTGTTTTACGTACTTTATTTAATTCTTCTTCATTTAAGAAATAGCATCCACGATTCATAAATTCTTCTTTTACCGCATCATAAATACCATCTAAAACGATTACTGATTGTTCAGATGCACAAATCATGCCATTATCAAAAGTTTTGGAATGAATAATTGAGTTAACTGCAAGTACGATATCAGCACTATCATCAATGATTGCAGGAGTGTTACCAGCACCAACACCAACAGCAGGTTTACCAGATGAGTAAGCAGCTCTAACCATACCAGGTCCACCAGTTGCAAGAATGATGTCTGCTTCTTTCATAATTGTATTAGTAAGTTCAAGACTTGGAACATCAATCCAACCTATAATTCCTTCAGGCGCACCAGCAGCAACTGCAGCTTCTAACACTATTTTTGCGGCAGCAATTGTAGATGCTTTAGCTCTTGGATGAGGACTAATAATAATTCCATTTCTTGTTTTTAAAGCAAGAAGTGATTTAAAGATTGCAGTTGAAGTTGGATTTGTTGTTGGAATAACCGCTGCGATAACCCCAATTGGTTCTGCTACTTTTTTAATACCATAAGCTTTGTCTTCTTCAATAACACCACAAGTTTTTTCATAACGATATTTATTATAAATATACTCTGAAGCATAATGGTTTTTAATAACTTTATCCTCTACAACACCCATTCCTGTTTCTGCTACTGCCATTTTAGCAAGTTCAATACGTGCTTTATTGGCTGCAAGAGAAGCTGCTAAGAAGATTTTGTCAACTTGTTCTTGAGTGTAAGTTGCAAATTTCTTTTGTGCATTTCTTGTTTCAGCAAGTCTTTGTGATAGTGTCTCTAGACTATCAACTACTAAATAATCTTTTTTCATAACATTTGTTCTCCTTTTTAATTATTATTTATTTCAACTGCAAGCATTGTTAATAACGATGTAATATCAACATTCTTTACACTTATTTTTTCATCTACATCTAATTTTTGATTTGTAAAATTTAGGATGCCCTTGATTCCACAATTAGCAATTAATTGACATACTTCTGCTGCACTATCTGATGATACAGCCAAAACTCCAATTTGGACATTATTTTCCATACAAAATTTTTGAATATTGTCAATTGACTGCACATGAAGATCACCAAAGGTTTTATCAATTTTGCTTTTATCATTATCAAAGATACCTATTACCTTAAACCCTTGGTCTTTAAAGCCTTGATAATTAACTAACGCTTCTCCAATTTTTCCTGCACCTATGATAATTATATTAGTCACTTCATTAGTCCTAACTAACCGTTCTAAATCAGTTTTTAACTCCATAGTTACATACCCTATTTTAGGTTTGCCATTGCCTGAAATTAAATTTAAGTCTTTTCTAACTTGTACTTCACCAAGATTTAAATCAGTTGCCATCATTTTAGATGATACCATCTTTACATCTTCGTTTACAAGGTGATTTAAATAATTAAGATATCGTGGAATTCTTTCAACCACTGACCTTGGTATTTTTTTATTACACATATAAAAAGCATCCTTTCTACAAATATTATACCAAAAAAATTAATATTTGTAAAATACTTAATAAGTATATCGATATATCGTTATCGATATACTAGTATTTATTTATAACTATTTTTACGTTTGCTTTCACAAAGTTTGGTTATAAATTCATTATCAAGTTTACTTAAAGTATATGATTTTCGGTAAATTAAAACATCTTTGTATTTTTTAAAATTATCAACACAAGCTTTTTGAATTAAGCCATAACGTTCAAGAGTTATTTTTGGTACTGGTGATACCCACATAAAGGTATAAAGATTGCTTGCTAGAAGTTCAAATTGACTTGCTCTTTCAAAAACAAAGATTCTTTTATTGATACCTTCACTAAAGGCACTTTTTGATACTTCCGTAACAGGCAGAGAAGGAACATAGGGATCGCCATGAGCAATTTCAATTAATTCTTTTAAATCTTGATATTTAATTTCATCTAGTTTTGCTAAAGGACTATTCTCATTAAATAATAAAACATAATTAAATTCATTAATTAATTCATTATTTAATTCTTTTTTATCAAATAATTCTTTAAAATATTTATCATGCTCAGCATAATATCTAACTATACCTAATTTATAATTTTCTTCGGTTATATTGTGAATAACCCTATAAGCGTTAGTTTCTTTATAAAAAGCTTCAATGTTATTTATATCAATTAAGTTTTTAGAGAATTCAACAAAAGCATCTGATATATAACTTGCTCTTGGTACCGCAATCGAAAAGACATTTTTTTGCGATTGCCCTTTAAAAATCTTTTCCATTTCATCAAATTGGTTTAATAAACGCTTACTGTATTCAATAAGCCTTTCCCCATCAGGGGTTAAAATCATTCCCTTAGTGGTTCGATCAAATATCGTAATGCTAAGGTCACTTTCTAAGTCTTTGATTGCACGTGAGACATTAGGCTGTGCAACATAAAGTTTTTCGGCAGCTTTACTAATTGAACCAGTTTCCGCAACCATAATTGCATATTTTAAGTGTAAGACATTCATTTTCTATTTCTCACTTTCTTCATATTTATTAATGATATTTCCATCTAAATCTTTAAAGAAAAAGTTTTTATTTTCAAGAATCATATAGCCATGATAACTATTCTCTTTAGGAATTGAGACTGAACCTGGATTCATATGGATATAATGATCATACTTATCACATTTTTGAACATGAGTGTGACCTGATAAAACAATATCAATTCCTTTAAATGGAATATTTTCAATATTATATAAATGACCATGTGTGGCAAAAATCGTTAAATCATTTACGGTTAGAATCACATAATCTGCCATAATTGGAAACTCTAAAACCATCTGGTCAACTTCACTTTCACAGTTTCCCCTTACACTTATAATTTTATCTTTATATTCATTAAGTAATTTAATTAATTCTTTAGGATTATAATCTTTTGGTAAATCATTGCGAGGGCCATGATATAAAATGTCACCTAAGAAAACAATCTTATCTGGGTCTTCTTTCTTGATTTGTTCTATTAATTTTTTTCCATAATAAAGGGATCCGTGTATATCTGATGCAATTAACCATTTCATATTTTGTTTTCTCCTAACTTATATATTTTACCACATTATTAAATGAATTGCAATTATTAAGAAAAATAACCTCCATACTAGGAGGCTATTTATAAAACTACTATTTATATTTTTCTATTATGGTTTTTTCACTAAAAGTATCAGTTTCATATTTTGTTTTTTCATAAACATATACTTTTAAATTTTCTGGTTTTTTTACCATAAAAGCATTTGAACTTATGCATTTAAGAGATTTAGGCAAAACAATTTCCCCACATAAGCCAGACTGTTGAAAAGCACCATATCTAATTTCTTCTAATCCTTCAACAAATTTTACGGTTTTTAAGCTTTCTTTAAAAGCAAATGCAGACCCAATTACTTTTAAGTTTTTACCTAAAGTTATTTGTTCTAAGTTTTCGTACCATGTAAAAATTACATCATTGATTTCGTCAATATCATCATCTACAATAACATTTTCTTTACATTCTATTAAATTTTTAGCTATGCGTTTTCCATTTTGTTCGATGACTTCTGTAATTTGTGATAATTTAACCGGAGCTTTTTGACTTTCAAAATTATTTGTTTTTGATATTTTTTTATCTTTTTCTTTTCTTAAAGCTCTTTGTTTTCCAGTTTCACCATTTACTTCAATTAGGCTATGAAAACTATCATCATAGTATATCGTATTTTTTGAAACAGTAACTTTCAATAAAGATGGAAGTTTAACATCAAAGGCATGATGTTTTATCTCTTTTAAAGAATTAGGTAAAGCAATATTTCCTATAATACCAGTTTCATAAAAGGCATTAGTTTCAATTATTTCAAGTCCTTCCACAAAGTTAACTACTTCTAGATTTCTTAACATATTAAATATTTCTTTTGGTAATACTTTTAAGTTTTTACCTAGGGTTATTTCTTTTAATTTACTGCAGTTCATTAAAGCATTTGAAGCAATTTCCATTACTTTATCATCTATTAAAAGTTTAGTACAAACATTAGGAACTTTAGTTACCAAATAGCCTTTACCAACCCTTGTTTTTTCACATATATCGAGAATATTATAAACAATATTAGAATCTTCTTTTTGAACTTTTGGTTCTTCTACTTTGGCTTTGACTGTATTTTTAGGTTTAGTTTCTGCTTTTACAACTTTTGATGGTGTATTAAGCGTTTCAACATAAACAAATGGTTTAAATTTATGGGTACGTGTAGGTAAATCTAGAGTTTTCCATAGTGTATCTAAATCTTTTTCGGTAAGATCTTCTTCATATTCTTTCATCGCATTATCCATAATTAGATTAAATTCACTATTCCAATTATTTTGATTGAATTTTTCATATCTTGAAGCAAAGTAGTCGTTTACTAAAAATATACAAAAATTAGCGATAGTATATAATCTGTCATTAAAAGGTTTACGGTATCTATTATTATTTATCGTACGATTAATTTCAATTTGTTTACTATATTCATGTAATTCTAAATCTTTATTATTATATATATTTTTAATAAACTCCTCATTATTTATCAAAAAAGTAGTTAGCATATCTCTTTTGACATTTAATTGTTCATTAACAATGTAAGATATCCGTATACTTTTTACATCATTTTCAATCAGATATGAGTAATAATATAAACTAAAATCAACTGCTTTATTATAATTGTCATGTATTTTTTTGAAGTTTTCCAAATGTTCTTTTAGTTTAGGGTATTTTTCAGGTCGAATATATGATTTATTTTGAGGTGGGTTAATACTACCTGTCATCATGTTAGTCATTGCACAAGCAGTTCCATAATCTAATCCCGTAGAAGAAAATTCATGAAGAAGATATTCATTAAGTGTACTTTCATAACTTAAATATTTGTTATAATAGTTTTGTTTTTTACTATAATAATTAAAGGCATTTTCATGTCTTCTAATGATTGAACCATATGAAGTAATGAAGCCTTTAATTTGTTTCATTGTTAGGCTACTACTATCCCATAGTAATTTTTTCTTTGGTTCATTTTTAAATTTAGTAACATCATCATTAAATTCTAATTTAGTGAATTTATTGTATCTTGCATCCATATCCAAATAATACCATAAAGTTGTAATTTGAGATTCTAAAGCAGAACCAGTAGCATTTGTTCCTTCACTATCTAAATACATTTTACAAGCATTATCTAATGCTATATTAAAATCACTCGTGTTACTTTCTTTTGTAATATATTTTTTTATTATTTTGCAATAGCACCCAGATACACTTCTACATAAATCACAAGTTTTTTTGACATTATCTCTACTTGAAAAATACCATTTGCAATTAGTATCGGTATCTTCTTTAGGATCTTTTGTCCAATTTAACATGAATTTAATTGCAACTGAAATATTATCGATTTTGTTTGCTAAGTCATCAAATTCACGACTTTGCATATTGATATCTTTTAGTGTCCATTTAAGTAGGGGAATTGTTATATGTAAATATGTGTGTAATGCTTCTCCGAGTTCTAGAGTTATTTTCTTAAATGAATTATATGATATTTTTGCATTTTTAATCATATCTTTAAGTTTAGGATATCGATCAGGCGTAACACTTGGTAAAGCATCATATCCCACAAATTTACAACTACCATTATTAAACATTTTTTGTGCGACAGTTTTATTTACACCACTAAAGTTTTGCATCAAATAATACCAAATACTTGTAGGATGAATAGTATAGTCATTATAAGCCTTTGTTTCATGTGAAGAAATTTTGTCGACAAGTTTTGAGGATGATAACGCAAAATACATAGTTTTAGTATGATATTCTAATCTTTTTTTATCAATACTCATGAGCATCTCCTTAAATTAATATCTATAGTGTTACTATTTTACAATATTTTTAATGTTCATGCAACAAATATGAAAATTAATAAATAGTTTTTTATATAGTACATTTAATTAATAAACATAACTATTATAAATTTATTTTTTTTATAAGAAAAAAACTAATGATAACTAGTTAATAAACTAGAAGTCTCATTAGTTTTTATTTCATTATTTTACAGTTGGTCCGGCTTTAACTAAAGCTTTACCTGCAGGGTTGCCTTCATATTTAGCAAAGTTCTTAACAAATCTACTTGCTAAATCTTGAGCTTTAGTTTCCCAATTAGATGGATCAGCATAAGTATCACGAGGGTCTAAAATTTTAGGATCAACACCAGGTAAAGATGTTGGTACTTCAAAATTGAAATGAGGAATCATCTTAGTTGGAGCATTTAGAATGTCACCATTAAGGATTGCATCAATAATACCACGAGTATCACGAATAGAAATACGTTTACCAGTTCCATTCCAACCAGTGTTAACTAGGTATGCTTTCGCACCACTCATTTGCATTTTCTTAACTAGTTCTTCTGCATATTTAGTAGGATGTAATTCTAGGAAAGCTTGTCCAAAACATGCTGAGAAAGTTGGAGTAGGTTCAGTAATACCACGTTCAGTACCCGCAAGTTTTGCAGTAAAGCCTGATAAGAAATAGTATTGAGTTTGTTCAGGTGTTAAAATTGATACTGGAGGAAGTACTCCAAAAGCATCAGCAGAAAGGAAGATAACATTCTTTGCAGCTGGAGCTGATGATATAGGGCGAACGATATTCTTAATGTGATCAATTGGATATGATACACGTGTATTTTCAGTTACACTCTTATCAGCGAAATCAATTTTTCCATTTTTATCTAAAGTAACATTTTCAAGTAATGCGTTACGTTTAATTGCATTGTAAATATCAGGTTCAGATTCTTTGTCAAGGTTAATAACTTTAGCATAGCAACCACCTTCAAAATTGAAGACACCATTGTCATCCCATCCGTGTTCATCATCACCGATTAATAAACGTTTAGGATCAGTTGATAAAGTTGTTTTACCAGTTCCTGATAAACCGAAGAAAATAGCAGTATTTTTGCCTTCCATATCAGTGTTAGCAGAACAATGCATTGAGGCGATACCTTTTAATGGTAAATAGTAGTTCATCATTGAAAACATACCTTTCTTCATTTCACCACCATACCAAGTATTAATAATTACTTGTTCACGACTAGTAATATTGAACATTACGCAAGTTTCTGAATTTAAGCCTAATTCTTTATAATTTGTAACTTTTGCTTTAGAAGCATTATAAACGATGAAATCAGGTTCAAAGTTTTCTAATTCTTCAGCAGTTGGTTTAATAAACATATTTCTAATAAAATGAGCTTGCCAAGCAACTTCAACGATAAAACGTACAGCCATACGAGTGTCTTTATTAGCACCACAGAAAGCATCAACAACAAATAAACGTTTGTTTGAAAGTTCGCTTAAAGCTAATTTTTTTACTTCTGCCCAAGTAGCTTCACTTGCAGGGTGATTATCATTTTTGTATTCATCTGAAGTCCACCATACTGTGTCTTTAGAGTTTTCATCCACTACAATGTATTTGTCCTTAGGAGAACGACCAGTATAAATACCTGTCATTACATTTACAGCACCAAGTTCACTTACTTGTCCTTTTTCATAGCCTTCAAGAGTTGGTTTAGTTTCTTCTTCAAAAAGCATTTCATAAGATGGATTATAGACGATTTCTTTTACGCCATTAATACCATATTTTGATAAATCTATATTTTTCATGTATTCCTCCTATTAAGTTACAAAACTGCAACTTTTTGTCCGATTTATTATATCATTTTTTTTCTTTTTTTTCAATTATTGTAATTATTTTTTTAAATGATAACGTTTTCAAAAACTATTATCCTAACTTAATTAATTATTCAAAAATTACTTAAACTAAGTAAAAACTATTTCAAATAATAACCCCCTGTTTTATTTGATTCTTTATATTCAATATAGTTAAATGGATTTCTTTTAATTTCGTTTCTCACCTTGTCAAAGTTAACAACTAAATCTTTAATTTTCAATTTTTCAACAATTTTATAAACTTTTATACCTGGAAGCTTTTTAATTATTTTCAATACTTCTAATCCAAAATCAATAATATTAGGTTTTATTTGGTCATTTTCAAAATTCAAGTTAGGTAAAAAGCGGTGAATAAATTTTCAGTAGCTTTAAATTCAGGTTTTTTAATTGAATTATTATATGCCAATATTGTATAGATAATTAATCTATTTGCTTGTTCTTCTGCATTCTCAAATATTTTAATTGCTGAACCTGTAAATTCTTTTTTAATTTTAAAATTTAAGTTTTTATCATATGGCTACTTTTTACAACTAATCAAAAGCATTTGTTAAATACTTAAAAGTAAGACTTTGATCTTCAAAAATATCATTTTCAAAAACATATTTTTATAGAATTCTATAACTCTTGTTTTTTTAAAATGAAATTACCTTATAAATAAAAAATAGAGAAGAAACTTTTTTCTTCTCCACTTTATTTAATTTTTACTTAAAATCTTTAACAGCTTGATCAGAACCGTAAATTACCCATTTACCAGCAACTTTAACACTTGATTCATAACCGTTCTTTTTTGCATAATCTTGTACTTTAGAACTTGAGTCTTTAGCTTGTGATTTTTCTTTAAATAATATTGCAACTAAAGTTTCTGAACCATTGTCATCGCTTGATTTTGAACAAGTTAATACAGTTTGAACACCATCTACGCCAAGTAATCTTAGGGCGGCAGGAATAACAGTTCCATCTGTAGCAACAGTATAACCCTTGCCTTCCATCTTTTCTCTTCCAGCTGCCGCATCTTTAGGTGCACATGAAACTAATGTAAATAAAAATGCAACTACTAGTAAAATTGATGATAATCTAATTACTTTTTTCATTTTAATAATCTCCTTCCTTTATTTTCCACAATAATTATACTCTTTTTAATTAGAAAAATCAATAGTTTTTTTTATAATTTATTGCATTTTTTTTATAATTTATTGCATTTTTTAAGAAGCAAAAGAGTTTATTTTTTATTATAGTTCATTTGTTGCTATATCCTTATTTATAACTATTTCTAAATTACCATTTCTGATTCGTAATTCATCAACCATTTCTTTTTCTTTTTTAATATCATTTAAATAAATTTGATATGTTAACTTAAATAAACTTCCTAAATTTGTGGTTTTAAAGCTAATTAGTTCATAATTGCTTGTATATTTAGTTAACACTTCATCAAAAACAGTAGTATAATCTAAATCTTCTGGAATAGTTATTTTCAATATTTTTTTATTTTTTTCCTTTTTATTTTGTAAAATTATAAGATTAGTAACAATTACAAGTATTGACATTATTAATGTAAAAATAAATGCATATCCTAAGTATCCTACACCAACTATTAAGCCTGTACACATTGTCATAAATATCAAACAAATATCTTTGGCACTACCTTGAGCTGAACGAAATCTCACAAGTGAGAATGCCCCCGCAACAGCGACGCCCACGCCTAAATTTCCATTTACCATTATTATTAGTGTTGATATAATTGATGGTAAAATCACTAAAGCAGTTTCCATGGTTTTACTAGTTTTATTTTTTATTTTATATGCAATTAAATATATTATTCCCATTATTATGGAAAAGCCTAAGCAAAGGCAAAACTTTCCTACTCCTATTGTTGATTCAGTGAAAATTGTATTAAATATTTTATCCATATAATAATTCCTTTCTTTCAGTTAATATTTTTTTATATGCCATTCCATATTTAGAAAATGATGCTTTAAATATTTTTTCTTTTGATAAAAAGTTTGCTAGTTCATACGGTATAGCAAGTGGAACTTTAAGTTCCATAAGCACCATATCATCAGGTAGTAATGGTTCATCTTCTATCCTGCTATATAAATTTACATTTTTGTTTCTCCATTTTATGTTAGTATCAAAAGTAATTCTAATATTGTGATTTTGAGAATACACATATGCAAGACGTGTATATGATAAATGCATCATTGGTTTTAAATTATAATAAAATTTATTAAAATATTCTATTTCTCTTTTAATTTGTGTTTTAGCCACATTCATCGTTTCTAGTTCATTTAATTTAAGTTTTATCCTTCTTTTATACACAACATTATCATATTTCTTTTTTAACTCTAAAAATACATCAACATTTTCATCTACAACATTATAACAACGTAGTCTAAGTTTTTCTTTGTATACTGGTTTTTCAATTGATTTTCTGATTAGTTCATAATTAGGAGTGTCATAGTAGACATTATAAATTGTAGTCTTATAAAATGTATCTTTTATGATCTTATCGTTTAAAAAATTAAGTATGTTTTGATATTGAGTTGTTGTTAACAAGTATTTTACCTCATAGCGTTTAAAACAATTTTCCATATAACCACCCTTTCATACTAAGAGTATAACATTATAAGTTTAAACCAAACTTAAAAACTTCTACCATTTTGGTAAAAGTTAATTGTGTTTTAAGTAAACAACAATAATTATGGAAAAAAACTAAATAATATACCTTATCTAATTTTAGTTTTTTATCATTTTTTTTGTAAAACAATTTATTTTTGATTATTGTTTGAAATGCACCCCTAACCTTGGACACGCAATTAGTGTGATATAATACAAGGAAAGAGGTGCTTTTTATATGCCAAATACACACAAAAAAATACCCACCTGAATTTAAAATAAAGGTTGTTGAAACAAAAATTAGGGAAAGTTTATCCTCATATGAGACTGCAAAAAAATTTAACGTTACTATTAGCGTAAAAGGAAAAGAATATCCTTCTCATAAACGAGTTTTAGACTGGGAAAGAAAATATTTAGAACATGGTAAAGAATCTTTTTTTATTGAAACTCGTGGTAAAAGTTCCAACAAAACCGGAAGAAAACCTAAATTAAATCCAAAAGCTAATGAAGATTTAATATCTAAGTGTCAACGACTAGAAATGGAAAATGATTACTTAAAAAAAGTTTACGCCTTAGTGTCCGCCAAAGGGCAAATAAAGAAGAAAAAGCTAAAGTAGTTCAGGAACTAAGTGCGAAATACCCCATCAATGAACTACTAAAACTTGCCCAACTATCTCGGAGCACTTATTATTATTGTATATCTAAAACCAAAAAAGATAATTCTTTTGATGAAGAAATGATTAAAAAAGTATTTGAACAAAATAAAGGTCGATATGGTTATCGAAGAATAACATTATCCTTAAATAAGCTTCCTGAATACCAAAATAACCCCATAAATCATAAAAAAGTACTTAGATTAATGAGGTTATTAGGCTTAAAATGTAAATCAAGCAATGTTACTCGCTATAACTCATATAAAGGCAATGTTGGTAAAACTGTCAAGAATTTATTAATTGAAAAAGTAATTGATACAAAAAATCATACAACTAAGTTAAAGCGAAACTTCAAAGTTAATAAACCTAACCAAGTATGGTGTACTGATATTACGGAATTTAAATTAGGTAGTGTTAAACTCTTTTTATCTCCGATAATTGATTTATACAATGAAGAAATTATCGCATATGATTTATCAGAGCATCCCAATATGTATCAAATTAATCGGATGATGAAGCAAGCATATGATGTACTTAGTAGTAATGATGAAGTTATATTATATAGTGATCAAGGATGGCAATATCAACAACAAAGTTTTCAAAAAGATTTGATTGAACATAATATTACCCAAAGCATGTCTCGCAAGGGAAATTGTTTAGATAATTCTATTGTTGAAAATTTCTTTGGAAGAATGAAAACGGAAATGTTCTATGGAATAAAGTATAACTCCTTAGCCGAACTAGAAGCAGAAATTCATGAATATATTTATTATTATAATAACAAGCGAATAAAGCAAAAATTAAAAGGATTAAGTCCAATTGAATATCGAACTCAATCCTATGGTAATATTTAATAAGTGTCCAAAAAATAGGGTGCACTTCACCAAACTTAGCCATTATTTTTTAGTTTTTTAGGATAATGGTAAATATACTTAATAACTCCAAAAAGCATAATGATGACTGCGAAACTCCACGCAACAGGGTCCGCAAAAGCTAGTCCTAAAACCGATGAATGAGAAGCATTAATATTAATCGCCACACCATTTATCAGTGATGGTAAAATCAAACATACTAAAATTCTTGCGATTAATTCGCCAACACCTGCTAAAAATGGGTATATTGCTTTTCCAATTCCTTGAAGACTATTTCTAAATACAAATAAAGTTCCTAAAATAAAGTATAATGATAAGTCACAGTAAAGATATCTATTACCGTAAAAAATTGTCATTTCATTTATTTTTTCGGCTGAGTAAAACATTCGCATATAGCATCCATTTATCGTAAGTAATAATCCAACACTTGCAAGTATAACATATTCAACAAGCATAATGATAAGAGCTTGTTTAACCCCACTTCTTATTCTTATATAACTTCCAGCCCCATTATTTTGAGCACAATATGAAAGCATGGCGGTACCTAAAGCGCTAAATGGACACATTAAGAAATTATTTAATTTGATGGCAGCACCAAAACCATTTTGAGCACACGCAGAAACGACTTCCCCAGTACTTGAGGTATCAAACTTTACAATGACAGCTTGTACAACAATTAATCCCACCGCGAGTACAGAAAATTGAAAAGCAAGAGGCAAACCTAGTTTTAAGTGATATTTCATAAATTTAAAATCACGTTTAAAATGAGATAATTTTAATCGGTATTTAGGATATTTAATAAACGTATAAATAAAGCATGAAACAGCCGAAAGAGCTTGAGCAATTACAGTTGCGATGGCGGCACCAAAAACTCCCAACTTAAATACTGCCACAAACAATATATCAATTATAATATTTAGAATTGTCGAAACAATTAAAAAGACAAGGGGTGTAAATGAGTCACCAATACTTCTTAAAAAAGAACAAATCAAATTATAAAATATTTGGGCAATTGTGCCTAAAAAGATAACCATTACATAAAGTCTTGCGGAAGCATAAATTTCATTTTGGACTGGATTTGAAGAACTAGTTAATCCAATTAGTTTTAATAATGGATTAACCATTATACAAGCAATAATTGTCATTATAATGCTAATATAAAATGATAATTTTATTTGCATGGCAAAAGACTTTCTTACGCCTTCTTCGTCTTTTTGGCCTATTTTATTAGAAGTTACAACTGAAAAACCAGCCGTACAACCAAATGAAAATTGTAGGACAATAAAAACAATATTAGTTGTATTATTAACCCCTGCTACTTGATTGCTATTTAAATATTGGCCACAAATTATCGCATCTGTTATCGTATAAATTTGTTGAAACAAATAACTAAGTAAGATGGGAAAAGAAAACCATAAAATAACTTTCCATATACATCCTTTAGTTAAATCAATTGGTGAAAATAATTTTTTTAGTTTATTCATCTTTCATCCCTCTATTTGTAGTAATATTTTAGCACAACCCTTAACTCTTTACAAGCATTAATATTATGAATACGATTACATAAAGAGGCTTTCAAAATAGAAATTCGTATATGCTTTATATAAATTATTATTCGCCACTTCCTCAAACATTGAAAAATAGTTACAAACAAACGTACATCCTAAAAAAGAATTTCGAAAAAATATAGGATGAAAAAATGTTTATATCGTTTATTGCTTTGACATTAAGAAGTTATATAAGAAAAATAACTAAGCAAACGGCATAAAAAAGAATAATCCTAGAACTTGAAAAACTAAAGCTTGCAACGCACGGTGATTCAAAAAAATTATTAAATTCATTTATATCAAAACAAAAAGAAATACTACAAGTTTTACAAAGCGATATAATAAAAAGCCTTGAGAATACATGATTTTCAAGACTTTTTTGTATATGATAAAAATGTGTGGAAAATTAAAATATAATGTTTCAAATACTTTGCATGCTTTAAAAAATACAAAAACAAAGTAAATTATCATTTTTTTTGTATGTACGAACTTGAACAAATTTCATAATATATTTTATAATTTTTTAACTGATCTTCTTAGTTCAATCGCTTTTATTTTTCTTTTTTGTAACAAAGCCACAACACCCACACCTATTAATAATAAAACTATGCTTATAAACACAATGAAAACTGTTAATATTTTAGTGGTATCATGAAGATATTGAATATGATTTTCTAGTTCATCATCTTTAGTTTCAAGCTGTTTTTGCATATTATTAAGTTCTGTTTGAACTTGTTTTATTGCTTCGAAAAGTGCTTCATCTGCTATTTTATATGCTAATTCTAATGCATCAATTCTTGCTTCTATTTCACTATCTTTAGTTTCAAAATCGGTTCTTAAGACTAAATCT